>NZ_JFYS01000013.1:0-99878 GCF_000632045.1 Stenotrophomonas sp. RIT309 | reverse complement strand
GGCGGGGGCGGGGCCCTGGTAGGTGCCGACCTTGGTCGGCGCTTGTGCCAACCAAGGTTGGCGCCTACCGAATCGGGTTGGCGCCCACCGAGGGGCGCTCACGGTTTCGGGATGATGCCCAGGGCCACTCCCGCTATCGTTCCATCTCCAAGACAATAAAACGCAACACACGTGCTATTGCCGTCATCGGTGTTGCTCTATCGTTGAGGCCGATTTCGATTTCCGGGGAACCCACCGCATGGCGGTAGAAGCAGCGACCAGCGAGCTGGTCAAGGTCGTCGCCCTGTTGGGCGCAGCGGTGGTGATGGTGCCGCTGTTCCGTCGGCTCGGCCTGGGCTCGGTGCTGGGCTACTTCGCCGCCGGCCTGGCGATCGGCCCGTTCGGGCTGGGCTGGTTCTCCGACCCGCAGGCGATCCTGCATACCGCCGAACTCGGCGTGGTCATGTTCCTGTTCGTCATCGGCCTGGAAATGCGGCCCTCGCACCTGTGGAGCCTGCGCAAGGAAATCTTCGGGCTGGGCACGCTGCAGATCGTCACCTGCGCGCTGGTGCTGACCAGCATCGCCAAGCTGTTCGGGCTGCCGTGGCAGATCGCTTTCATCGGCGCCACCGGTTTCGTGCTGACTTCCACTGCGGTGGTGATGCAACTGCTGGCCGAGCGCGGCGACATCGCGCTGCCGTCGGGGCAGAAGATCGTCTCGATCCTGTTGTTCGAAGACCTGCTGATCGTGCCGTTGCTGGCGCTGGTCGCGTGGATGGCACCGGCTGCGGGCAGTGCCGATGGCGAGGGCTCGCGCTGGATGTCGGTGGCGATCGGCGTGGGTGCCATCGTCGGCCTGGTGCTGGTGGGCCGCTTCCTGCTCAATCCGCTGTTCCGCGTGCTGGCCGAATCGAAGGCGCGCGAAGTGATGACCGCTGCCGCACTGCTGGTGGTGCTGGGCGCGGCGCTGCTGATGCAGCTGTCCGGGTTGTCGATGGCGATGGGCGCGTTCCTGGCCGGCGTGCTGCTGAGCGAATCGACCTTCCGCCACCAGATTGAAGCAGACATCGAACCGTTCCGCGGCATCCTGCTGGGCCTGTTCTTCCTCAGCGTGGGCATGGCGCTGGACCTGGGCGTGGTGGCCGGCAACTGGCCGATGATCCTTGGCCTGGTAGTGGCGCTGATGGCGGCCAAGGCGGCGTGCATCTACGTGGTGGCGCGCCTGATGGGCAGCGACCACGCGCAGGCACTGGACCGTGGCGTGCTGATGGCACAGGGCGGCGAATTCGCCTTCGTGCTGTTCTCCGCCGCAGCCAGTGCCGGGGTGATCAGCCTGGACATCAATGCCAACTTCACTGCCGTGGTGGTGCTGTCGATGGCGCTGACGCCGCTGGTGGTGCTGGTCTACAAGCGCGTGGCGCCGACGCCGACCGTCAGCCTGGAAGGCGTGGATACCGCCGATGGCCTGTCCGGCAGCGTGCTGCTGATCGGCTTCGGCCGCTTCGGCCAGGTGGCCAGCCAGTCGCTGCTGGCCCGCGACGTGGACGTGACCATCATCGACAACGATGTGGAGATGATCCACAACGCCGAGCGCTTCGGTTTCAAGATCTATTACGGCGACGGCACCCGGCTGGACGTGCTGCATGCCTCCGGCGCGGGCAGTGCGCGGGCGATTGCGGTGTGCGTGAACAATGCCGAGGACGCCGACCGCATCGTCGAACTGGTTGCCCATCAGTTCCCGCAGGCCAAGCTGCTGGTGCGCTCGTTCGACCGCGAACATTCGCTGCGGTTGATCCATGCTGGCGTGGACTTCCAGATCCGCGAAACCTTCGAGTCGGCGCTGCTGTTCGGGCAGGCGGCACTGGTGGAGCTGGGCGCGGACGAAGACGATGCGCGCGAGATTGCCGAGCAGATCCGCGAGCGCGATGCCGAGCGCTTCGAGCTGGAAATGGCCGGTGGCAGCCTGAGGGCCGGCGCGCACATGGTGTTTGGCAGCGCGCTGCCGGGTGTGCCGACGCCGACGCCGTTTACCGCGCCCAAGCGCAAGGCACGCACGCTCAATGCGGATGAAGTGCCGGAAGAAGAAGAGGAATGAGCGTCACGCGCCGCGCTTCGCGCTCGCCGGGCATGGCCCGGCGCTACCGGGGCGTCGCGCGATTCCGTGGGTAGCGCCGGGCCATGCCCGGCGAGCGCAGCGGGCGCAGCAATCCGGTAGCGCCGGGCCATGCCCGGCGAGCGCAGCGGGCGCAGCAAGTCGGTAGCGCCGGGCCATGCCCGGCGAGCGCAGCGGTGGGCGAGGGGGCGTGAATCGGGGACAATAGCGTCCCCGCCGCCCCACGCCCGCACCCGATGACCGACTCCGCCCCCCAGCTTCCTGCCCGCATCCTCGATGGCCGCCGTATCGCCGAGGACCTGCTCGACAGCCTGAAGGTGCGGGTCGACGCCCGTGTCGCCGCCGGTGGCAGCCGCCCGGGCCTGGCCGTGGTGCTGGTGGGGGGCGACCCGGCTTCGACCGTGTACGTGCGCAACAAGCGCCGCGCGGCCGAGAAGGTCGGTATCGAAGCGTATGACTACGACCTGCCGGCCGGCACCACCGAGGCCGAGCTGCTCGACCTGATCGACCAGCTCAACGCCGACCCGAAGATCAACGGCATTTTGATCCAGCTGCCGCTGCCGGGCATTCCCGATGCGCGTCGGCTGATCCAGCGCATCGACCCGCGCAAGGACGTGGATGGTTTCCATCCGGAAAACGTCGGCCACCTGGCCCTGCGCGAGTTCGGCCTGCGCCCGTGCACCCCGCGTGGCATCACCACGCTGCTGGGGCACACCGACCAGCCGGTGCGCGGCCGCAACGCCACCATCGTCGGCGTCAGCAACCACGTCGGCCGGCCGATGGGTCTGGAGCTGCTGATTGCCGGTTGCACCGTGACCAGCTGCCACAAGTTCACCCCCAAGGACGTGTTGGAACAGGCCGTGCGCAACGCCGACATCCTGGTGGTGGCGGTGGGCCGGCCGGACATCGTGCCGGGCGAGTGGGTGAAGCCGGGCGCGGTGGTGATCGACGTTGGCATCAACCGCTTGGATGACGGCCGGTTGGTGGGCGATGTCGGGTTTGAGGCCGCAGCGCAGCGGGCGAGCTGGATCACCCCGGTGCCGGGTGGCGTAGGCCCGATGACCGTGGCCACGTTGATGCAGAACACGTTGGAAGCGGCGGAAGCTGGGATTTGACGGTAGTGCCGGCCGCTGGCCGGCAACCCGGTATGCCATCCGAAGGTCCAGAGGTTGCCGGCCAGCGGCCGGCACTACCCGCTTCGGTGGGTGCCCTGAACAGATCCCCGCCCGCGCGACACTGTGTCGCAGGATTACCTATTTCCGGTTACCAAAATTACTGTTCTTGGTCGCCAAAACAGGGTAAAATGTCGCGCTTCCCCACATCTCGGGTATGCCGATGCTGCGCATCCAGGCTGAAGCACTCACTTACGACGACGTCTCGCTCGTCCCCGCTCATTCGACCATCCTGCCCAAGGACGTCAACCTCGAAACGCGGTTGACGCGCGACCTGAAGCTCAAGCTTCCGATCCTGTCCGCCGCCATGGATACCGTCACCGAAGCACGCCTGGCCATCGCCATGGCACAGCTGGGTGGCATGGGCATCATCCACAAGAACCTGAGCGTGGAGCAGCAGGCCGCGGAAGTGGCCAAGGTCAAGAAGTTCGAGGCCGGCGTCATCCGCGACCCGATCACCGTCGGCCCGGAAACCACCATCCGCGACGTGCTGGCCCTGACCCAGGCGCACAACATCTCCGGCGTGCCGGTGGTGGGCAGCGACGGCCTGCTGGCCGGCATCGTGACCCATCGCGACATGCGCTTCGAGACCGAGCTGGACGATCCGGTCCGCCACATCATGACCAAGAAGGATCGCCTGATCACGGTCAAGGAAGGCGCCGCGTCGGATGAAGTGCTGCAGCTGCTGCACCGCAACCGCATCGAAAAGGTGCTGGTGGTCAACGATGATTTCGCCCTGCGTGGCCTGATCACCGTCAAGGACATCCAGAAGAACACCGACTTCCCGAATGCTGCCAAGGACATCGCCACCCGCCTGTTGGTCGGCGCGGCCGTCGGCGTGGGCGGCGATACCGACCGCCGCGTGGAAGCGCTGGTGGCTGCCGGCGTGGACGTGATCGTGGTCGATACCGCACACGGCCATTCGCAGGGCGTGCTGGACCGCGTCAGCTGGGTCAAGAAGAACTTCCCGAACGTGCAGGTCATCGGCGGCAACATCTGCACCGGTGAAGCCGCGCTGGCGCTGCTGGACAGCGGCGCGGACGCAGTGAAGGTGGGCATCGGCCCGGGCTCGATCTGCACCACCCGCGTGGTGGCAGGCGTGGGCGTGCCGCAGATCACCGCGATCGACCTGGTGGCCGAAGCGCTGCAGGACCGCATCCCGCTGATCGCCGACGGTGGCATCCGTTACTCGGGCGACATCGGCAAGGCGCTGGCCGCCGGTGCCTCCACCATCATGATTGGTGGCCTGCTGGCCGGTACCGAGGAATCGCCGGGCGAAACCGAGCTGTTCCAGGGCCGTTCGTACAAGAGCTACCGCGGCATGGGCTCGCTGGCTGCGATGGAGAAGGGGTCCAAGGACCGCTACTTCCAGGACGCCGCCACCGCCGACAAGCTGGTGCCCGAAGGCATTGAAGGCCGCGTGCCGTACCGCGGCCCGGTGGGCGGCATCATCCACCAGCTGATGGGCGGCCTGCGCGCCACCATGGGCTACGTGGGCTGCGCCACCGTCGAGGACATGCGCAGCAAGCCCAAGTTCGTGAAGATCAGCGGCGCCGGCCAGCGCGAGAGCCACGTCCACGACGTGACGATCACCAAAGAGCCGCCGAACTACCGCTCCTGATGCGGGACGAGCAAAGAGGAACGAGGAAGCTGATTCCCGTTCCTCTTTCTCCATCTGCCGCTGAAAAATCTGACGTTTTCGTTTTCCCTACTGCATTGCCGGGGCGCCATGACCAACATCCATAACGACAAGATCCTCATCCTCGATTTCGGCGCGCAGTACACGCAGCTGATTGCCCGCCGCATCCGCGAGCTGGGCGTCTACTGCGAAATCTGGGCGTGGGACCACAACCCGGCCGAGATTGCCGGCTTCGGCGCCAAGGGCATCATTCTGTCCGGTGGCCCGGAATCGACTACGCTGCCGGGCGCGCCCGCCGCGCCGCAGGAAGTGTTCGACAGCGGCCTGCCGATCTTCGGCATCTGCTACGGCATGCAGACCCTGGCCGCGCAGCTGGGCGGTGCTACCGAAGCGGCTGACCAGCGCGAATTCGGCCACGCCGAAGTGAACGTGATCAACCCCGATGCGCTGTTCAAGGGCCTGAGCGACCACGGCGGCGAGCCGAAGTTGAATGTCTGGATGAGCCACGGCGACCACGTCTCCGTTGCGCCGCCGGGCTTCACCATCACTGCCACTACCGACCGCATTCCGGTGGCCGCCATGGCCAACGAAGAAAAGCGCTGGTACGGCGTGCAGTTCCACCCGGAAGTGACCCACACCCTGCAGGGCCAGGCGCTGCTGCGCCGCTTCGTGGTGGACGTGTGCGGCTGCCAGACCCTGTGGACCGCCGCCAACATCATCGACGACCAGATCGCCCGCGTGCGCGAACAGGTGGGCGATGACGAAGTGATCCTGGGCCTGTCCGGCGGCGTCGATTCGTCCGTGGTGGCCGCGCTGCTGCACAAGGCCATCGGCGAGAAGCTGACCTGTGTGTTCGTGGATACCGGCCTGCTGCGCTGGCAGGAAGGCGACCAGGTGATGGCGATGTTCGCCGAGCACATGGGCGTAAAGGTGGTGCGCGTGAATGCCGCCGATCGTTACTTCGCCGCGCTGGAAGGCGTGAGTGACCCGGAAGCCAAGCGCAAGATCATCGGCAACCTGTTCGTTGAGATCTTCGATGAAGAGTCGAACAAGCTGAAGAACGCCAAGTGGCTGGCGCAGGGGACCATCTACCCGGACGTGATCGAGTCGGCCGGCAGCAAGACCGGCAAGGCACATGTGATCAAGAGCCACCACAACGTGGGCGGCCTGCCGGAGCACATGAAGCTGGGCCTAGTGGAGCCGCTGCGCGAGCTGTTCAAGGACGAAGTGCGCCGCCTGGGTGTTGAGCTGGGTCTGCCGCGCACCATGGTCTACCGCCACCCGTTCCCGGGCCCGGGCCTGGGCGTGCGTATTCTGGGTGAAGTGAAGCGCGAATACGCCGAGCTGCTGGCCAAGGCCGATGCCATCTTCATTGATGAGCTGCGCAAGGCGGACCTGTACGACAAGACCAGCCAGGCGTTTGCCGTGTTCCTGCCGGTGAAGTCGGTGGGCGTGGTGGGCGATGCGCGCGCTTATGAGTGGGTGATTGCGCTGCGTGCGGTGGAGACGATTGATTTCATGACGGCACATTGGGCGCATCTGCCGTATGAGTTCCTGGGGACGGTGAGCAACCGGATCATCAATGAGTTGCGGGGGGTGTCGCGGGTGGTTTATGACATCTCGGGGAAGCCGCCGGCTACTATTGAGTGGGAATGAGTTGAAAGAACGAGGGCGCCGAGAGGCGCCCTCGTTGTTTGTGGGGGCAGCCCTTTAGCTGGGCCCAATGGGCGGGCCTAGCAGGGGCATTGACGACCATCGGGCGCTGATACAATGTCGCGGGAAACCGCTTCGCCAAGATCTTGACTCGCAGAGCCACAGCTTGCGAAGTATCAAGTCCGTCGTGCTGACAGCCGAGTTCTTGGGCGGGCTGGATTAATGGTTTCGAGAACGGGAGGAGGCGCGATGGAACGGATGTGGATGGTTCGCGGCGATGGCGGCACCTTGTACGACGCTTTTCGAGAGCGCGGTGTCGTTGCTGTGGGCTGGAGTCAGCTCGCTGCTCATGCCAAACCTGGCGTTGGTCGAAAACAGCTGATCGCCCTCTATCAGGCAGCTGAGCCGCAGGCCAAGCATGGCACGGTAGTGTCAGGCGCTTCTCAGGTGTGGCGCTTCGTCAACGACATTCGAGATGGCGATTGGGTTGTTACCTATTCTCCTCCAAACCGCATTTACTCGATCGGTAAGATTGCTGGTCCCGCTACGCATCATGCCGATTGGGCAGAGCAGGGCATGCCTTTAGCCCGAGATGTTCACTGGGGCGCGCAGGAATTGCCACGCGATCGTTTGGGCACCGGTACAAAGAATAGTCTTGGTTCCACCTTGACGTTGTTCGAGGTGCCGCGAGTTGCTGCTGCCGAAGTTCTAGCCGCTCTTCAGGGGCAGTCGGCCCCGATGGCCGATGATGAGGCAGATGAGGTAGTAGCAGATCCTCTGGCTGACATCGACTCTCAAGCGGTGGAGCGAATCAAAGACCGCGTCAACGAGCTTGATTGGGACGACATGCAGCAGCTAGTGGCGGGAATATTGCGCGCCATGGGCTACAAGACTCAGGTTTCTCCGCCAGGTTCAGATCGAGGTAAAGATATTGTTGCCTCGCCGGATGGGTTCGGATTCGAACATCCGCGTATCGTCGTGGAGGTCAAGCACCGTAGGGGCCAGATGGGAAGTCAGGAAATCCGCAGCTTCCTCGGCGGCCGCCACAAGGATGATCGCGGTCTGTACGTCAGTACCGGCGGCTTCACCAAGGACGCCCAGTACGAAGCAGATCGGGCATCCATCCCTCTAGCCATGTGGACGCTCGACCATGTGGTGCGCGCCCTGATCGAGCACTACGACGCTACCGACGCCGAAACCAAACGGATTGTGCCGCTAAAGCGGCTTTACTGGCCTGCCTGACACTGGGGAAAGAGTAGGTAATTCCCATAGAACAGAATATTGAACAGTGCATTGGAAGATCCGGTGTCATTGGCGGTAGTCCAATAAATGAGGGGTTGCTTGAAGCGCTGAGCCAGCAGGGCAGTATCTTCCAATGCTATGCGCTATTTACTTCCGACGATTCGGCGGCCTTGAACGACAACGATTTATCCTTGCACAAACCCACCGCCAAGCAATCAACGGTCAACAGGCGAGAGGCCAGTGCGACCGGCAAGGAAGACAGTCACAACGCAACACGGGACAAAAACATGAAACCCATAGAACAACAGTTCTTCAACGACCTGGAAAAGAAGCTCTGGACTGCTGCAGACAAGCTGCGCTCCAACCTCGACGCCGCCGTGTACAAGCACGTCGTGCTCGGGCTGATCTTCCTCAAATACGTCTCCGATACTTTCGAGGAACGGCAGCGCGAATTGCGCGAACAGTTCACCAACCCGGATCATGACTACTACATGGATCCGGACGAGTACGGCGGGGCAGGCACCCAGGAGTACGAAGATAACATCGCCGCAGAGCTGGAAGTACGTGACTACTACACCGAGAAGAACGTGTTCTGGGTCCCGGTGGAAGCGCGTTGGCAAACCCTCCGCGATTGCGCGCAACTGCCGCCCAAAGCGGCGCTGCCGTGGAACAAGCCGGGCAAGGACGAGCCGGAGGAAATGCGCTCGGTCGGCTGGCTGATCGACAACGCCATGGAGGCTGTCGAGCGCGAGAACGCCCGCCTGAAGAACGTGCTCAACAAAGACTTCGCCCGCGTGCAGCTCGATTCCAGCAAGCTGGCCGGGCTGATCAGCCACTTCTCGGATACCGACTTCAGCGCCAAGGAGTACAAGGGCCAGCCGCTGGACCTGAAATCCAAGGACATCCTCGGCCACGTCTACGAATACTTCCTCGGCCAGTTCGCCCTGGCCGAAGGCAAGAAGGGCGGCCAGTACTACACTCCAAAGAGCATCGTCACCCTGATCGTGGAAATGCTCCAGCCGTTCAAAGGCCGCGTCTACGACCCGGCCATGGGCTCCGGTGGTTTCTTCGTGCAAAGCGAGGAGTTCATCGAACAGCACGGCGGCAAGGCAGCCAACGGCAAGAGCGGGCAGATTAGTGTCTACGGGCAGGAGAGCAACCCTACCACTTGGCGATTGGCCGCGATGAATATGGCCATCCGTGGCATTGACTTCAACTTCGGCACCGGCCCGGCCGATACCCTGTTAAACGATCTGCACCCGGACCTGCGCGCCGATTTCGTCATGGCCAACCCGCCCTTCAACATGAAGGAATGGTGGAACGAAAAGCTGGCCGCCGATCCGCGCTGGATCGCCGGTACGCCGCCGCAGGGCAACGCCAACTTCGCCTGGTTGCAGCACATGCTCTGGCACCTGGCTCCCACCGGCAGCATGGCGCTGCTGCTGGCCAACGGCTCCATGAGTTCCAACACCAACAACGAGGGCGAAATCCGCAAGCGGCTGATCGAGGACGACTACGTG
Organism: Stenotrophomonas sp. RIT309; assembly: GCF_000632045.1. NCBI lineage: Bacteria > Pseudomonadati > Pseudomonadota > Gammaproteobacteria > Lysobacterales > Lysobacteraceae > Stenotrophomonas > Stenotrophomonas sp. RIT309. Next base: position 90,560 of record NZ_JFYS01000013.1, on the reverse strand, counting down.
GAGTGCATGGTCGCGCTGCCCGGCCAGTTGTTCACTAATACCCAGATTCCGGCCTGCATCTGGTTCCTGACCCGGGACAAGCAGAACGGCTTCGCGCTGGACAAGAAGAAGCGCGACCGTCGCGGTGAATTTCTGTTCATTGATGCCCGCCAGTTGGGCTATATGAAGGATCGCGTACTGCGCGACTTCATTCAGAATGAAACTACGGACGAAATCCAGACAATTGCCGACGCCTTCCATGCTTGGCAGCAAGGCGAGGGATACGAGGATGTGCCAGGCTTTTGCTATTCCGCCAAGCTAGACGAAATCCGCAAGCATGAGCACGTGCTGACGCCGGGCCGCTATGTGGGCGCGGTGGGGCAGGAAGATGACGGTGAGCCCTTTGCCGAGAAGATGCAGCGGTTGACGGCGCAACTGGCGGGGCAGTTTGCGGAAAGCGCGAAGCTGGAAGCGGAGATCAATAAGAATCTTGCGGAGCTGGGCTATGGGGCTTGAGTGGAAAAAAGTTCGAGTAGAAGATATTGCAGCGGATCAACCCAGTGCTCTTGCTACAGGTCCATTCGGATCCGCGATTAGTTCCAAGTTTTTCGTGGACGAAGGTGTTCCGGTTATTAGGGGGTCTAATCTCAGCACGGATATCAGTGTTAGACTCATCGACGAGAACATAGTATTTATATCGCCAGATAAAGCTAAAGAATTTTCGAGATCGCTTGCTAAGCGAGGTGACATCGTCTTCACTTGCTGGGGGACAATTAATCAAGTTGGATTGATTGATGAAAACTCGAGGTGGCGTGAGTACGTTGTCTCTAACAAGCAGATGAAGTTAACCGTCGATCCTGCTAAGGCACATTCGACCTATATATACTATGTTTTTTCAAGCCCAGACAAGCAGAAAGAGATTATATCCAATGGAATTGGGGCTGCTGTTCCAGGGTTTAATCTTGGGCAGTTGAAAAAGCACGTGTTGCGGCTTCCTCCGTTGAAAATACAGGAAGCGATCGTTCGTCAAATTCAATGTATTGACGAAAAAATCTACATCAACCGCCGCACAAACCAAACCCTCGAAGCCATGGCGCAAGCCATCTTCAAATCCTGGTTTGTCGATTTCGACCCGGTCAATGCTAAGATCGCCGCCATCGAACAAGGCGAAGACGCGCTGCGCGCCGCCATGCGCGCCATCAGCGGCAAAACCGACGCCGAACTCGACCAGATGCCCCGCGAGCACCACGACCAACTCGCCACCACCGCCGCGCTGTTTCCCGATGCCATGGAAAAGTCGGAATTGGGGGGAATTCCGAAAGGATGGGAGGCCTCGCCACTATCAAAAATGATTCAACTGATTGGCGGTGGTACACCCAAGCGATCAGAGTCCAGTTACTGGGGTGGTACTGTTCCCTGGTTTTCGGTTAAAGATGTTCCCAATGATGGAGACGTTTGGGTTGTTGATACCGATGAGAAAATAACCGAGATAGGATTGCAGAAAAGTTCGACGAAACTACTGCGCAAAGGAACAACGATCATTTCCGCGCGCGGCACGGTCGGGAAACTTGCAATGGTTGGGCAGGAAATGGCAATGAATCAATCCTGCTATGGCGTAGTGGGTGCAGAAGGTCTGGGCGATTTCTTCAATTATTTCAACTTGAAATTTGCTGTTGAAACGCTCAAGCGTAATACGCACGGCGCTGTATTCGATACCATCACGCAGGCAACATTTGAAACCGTTATTTGTATCAGGCCTGAAAATTTAGTCATGAAACAGTTTGACGAGATCGTGGGGCCTTTATTAAAGGGTATTCGATCGAACGTATTTCAGGGTCGAAATCTGGCGGAAATCCGCGATACCATCCTCCCCAAATTCCTCTGCGGCGAGTTGTCTGTCAGTGAAGTGGGTAAGCTTGCTAATACCGCCGGAGCTGCCTGATGGACATCAAGAAGCTCCGCGAAAACAAACTGATCGTCGACAAGGTCGAGGAGGCTTTGCAAGCGGCGTATTCATCCAACGGGGATTTCAACGCCGTGTTGGATGAAGCGGAGCCGCTTGCATTCAGGAGCTTGAAAGACTCCGAGCATCAGTACGCCTATCCGATCAGTGAGATACTGTACTGGGCAGATCGCGATGCTTATCTTGATGAGCTAGACCATTGGGAAGGTCGCTGTCAGGTCAGTCAACATGAAGATGCAAGCCAGTTCATCAAGCAGTCTGATCAAGTGGCCGTGTTTCTCGATCTGGTAGATGCCGTTCGCTTAGGACGAATCTCTCCCTTTGTCGGCGCCGGGATATCCAGAGCCTGCGACTATCCTATGTGGGGTGAGGCATTACGCAAAATAGCGCAAAAGCTCAATGGCGTAGAAAAGCAGGACATTGAGCCTTTGATGGCGAAATACGATTATCTACAAGCTGCTCAATTGCTATACGATGCGGCAGAAAACCAAGTAAAGCACTTCATAAAAACTGAGTTCCGCCAACGTGCAGGAGCAATTGCAGGCCCAGTTCTTTTATTGCCCGAGTTGGCACAGGGTTGCATCGTCACGACCAACTTCGACTCAATGATCGAAGATCTTTTCCAGCAACGTGGTCAGGCGCTAGATGGGTATATGTATGGAATGCAACCTGGTAATGCTTTCGTTCAGCGTTTGCTACGCGGTGAGCGCTGCATCTTAAAGCTGCATGGGGATGCGCGCCAAGACAATACATATGTTTTTACACAAGAGCAATACCAGGCTGCCTACGGTGAGCCCCTTTCATTCCAAAATCAGTTGCCGCGTGCTCTGCGACAGATTTTTATCAGTAATTCTCTACTGTTCCTAGGCTGCAGTTTGGAGCAAGACAAGACGCTCGATTTGTTCAAGTCGGTCGTTGATGAGGCTGCATTCGAAATACCTGATCACTTTGCCTTGCTCAATGAGCCTAGCACACCGCAAGAGCGAGCTCAAAAAGAGGCTCGATTACTGCAGCTGAAGATTAGGCCTATATGGTATTCAGCACCTTTCACTGATGACGGTAGCCATGATCACGGTCTGTTAGAACAAATTTTGAGGCTTGCTATTGCTCTGTCGCGCCGGCAGGTGACATTTGAATGAGCCGCTCAAAGATGGGTTTTTTTATGGCAAATGAACAGCAGCTTGAAGATTTGTGCTTGGAGTGGTTTCAAGCGATTGGCTGGCGTTTTGAGCCAGGCCACGATATCGCTCCGGATGGGAACCAACCAGCCCGCAGTGACTATCGCCAGGTCGTGCTGCGCGAACGCCTCCTAGCGACGCTGGCACGCATCAACCCGCACATCCCCGCCTCCGCACTGGAACAGGCCGCGCATGAGGTGCTGACGGTGAACGAGCCGTTGCTAATCGCCCGCAACCACCGCGTGCATCGGCTACTACTGGCCGGCATTCCGGTCGAGTTCTCCATAGACGACGAAAAGCGCACCGATCTGGTCAGCCTGATCGACTTCTCCAATCCACGCAACAACGACTTTCTATTGGTTAGTCAGTTCACCGTCACCGGCACCAAGCAGCCGCGTCGCCCCGATCTAGTGGCCTTCGTCAATGGTCTGCCGCTGGCAGTGATCGAGCTGAAAAGCCCCGCCAACGAGCAGACCGACATCTGGGATGCCTTCAACCAGATCCAGACCTACAAGGAAGAGATCGGCGACCTGTTCAACACCAATGTGGCGGTGGTGGTCAGCGACGGATTCACAGCGCGACTAGGATCATTAACGGCCAATCAGGAGCGCATGCAGCCCTGGCGTGCGATTTCTAATGAAGACGACCGACCGTTGTTGGAGTTCGAGTTGGAAACGCTAGTACGCGGCTTCTTTGAACCTGCGCTGTTTCTCGATTACCTTCGCCATTTCGTGCTGTTCGAACAGGATGCCGATCAGATCATCAAGAAGATCGCCGGTTACCACCAGTTCCATGCAGTACGCGAAGCGGTGAAGGCCACAGTGATCGCAGCCAGAAACTTGAACAAGGGGCTGTTGGAAGTGCAGGAGCCGCGTGCCGCCTATGGCAAAGAAGTGCAATCTGGGAGCCGCAAGGCCGGCGTGGTCTGGCATACGCAGGGCTCGGGCAAAAGCATCACCATGGCCTGCTACGCGGGCAAGCTGTTGCAGCAGCCAGAGATGAAGAATCCGACGCTGGTGGTGGTGACCGACCGAAACGATCTCGACGGTCAGCTTTTCGGCACTTTCTGCGCCGCCGGGGACCTCCTTAGGCAGGCGCCGGAGCAGGCCGGTAGCCGCGAGGAATTGCGCGAGATGCTGGCTTCGCGTGAGGCCGGCGGCATCATCTTCACCACGGTGCAGAAGTTCGCCCTGCTGGACGATGAGGCACTTCACCCGTTGCTGTCGGATCGCAGCAATATTGTTGTGATCTCCGACGAGGCGCACCGCAGCCAGTACGGCATGAAGGGGCGGCTGGATACCAAGACCGGCAAATACGTGTTCGGCTATGCCAAGCACATGCGCGACGCACTGGCCAATGCCACCTTCATCGGCTTTACCGGCACGCCCATCGCCCTGGAAGACAAAGACACTCGAGCAGTGTTCGGCGACTACGTCAGCATCTACGACATTCAGGATGCGGTAGACGATGGCGCCACGGTCCCAATCTTTTACGAAAGCCGTCTAGCTAAGCTGGACGTGAACCAGTCCGAGATCGACGCACTCAATGCCCAGGTAGATGAGGTCATCGAGGACGAGGAAGACATCACTGCCCGCGAGAAGGCCAAGAGCGATTGGGCGGCGCTGACCAAGCTGGTTGGTGCGCGACCGCGTCTGGAACAGGTTGCTGCCGACTTGGTGCAGCACTTCGAGACGCGCACGGCCACGCTGGAAGGAAAGGCGATGATCGTGTGCATGAGCCGTGACATTTGCGCCGAGCTGTACGACGCTATCGCGGCCCTGCGCCCCGACTGGCACGATGTCGACTCGGATAAGGGCGCAATCAAGGTAGTGATGACCGGCTCGGCAGCGGACAAGCCCTTGCTGCAGCCGCACCTGTACAGCCAGCAGGTGAAGAAACGCCTGGAAAAGCGCTTCAAAGACCCGGCAGACCCGTTGAAGCTGGTGATTGTGCGCGACATGTGGCTGACTGGCTTCGACGCCCCCTGCTGCCACACCATGTACGTAGACAAGCCCATGAAGGGCCACAACCTGATGCAGGCCATCGCCCGCGTCAACCGAGTGTTCCGCAACAAGCCCGGTGGATTGGTCGTAGATTACATCGGCATTGCCAACGAGCTGAAAGCGGCGCTTAAGACCTACACCGAATCCAAGGGCAAGGGCGACCCTGCGCACAGCGCGGCGGAGGCCCTGGCCGTGTTGCTGGAGAAGCTGGACATCGTGCGCGGGTTGATGCACGGCTTTGATTACAGCAGGTTCGAAGCGGATGCGCTGCAACTGTTGGTGCCAGTGGCCAACCATATCCTGGGTCTGAAGGACGGCAAGCAGCGCTTCCTGGATGCAATGCTGGCGGTGAACAAGGCGTTTTCCCTATGCAGCACGCTCGATGAAGCCGCAGCCTTGCGCACGGAAATTGCCTTCTTTGCCGCCGTCAAGGCCGCCATCGTCAAGTTCACCACGGTGGACCGCAAGCGTTCCGATGCGGACAAGAACAGCGCGCTCAAGCAGATTCTTGATAACGCCATCGTGGCCGACGGGGTGGCGGATATCTTCGCGTTGGCGGGCCTGGACAAGCCCAATATCGGCCTGCTTTCAGACGAGTTCTTGGAAGACGTGCGGCAGATGAAGAGCCGCAATCTGGCGGTGGAACTGCTGGAAAAGCTGCTGCGCGACGAGATCAAGGCGCGGGCGCGGAACAACGTGGTGCAGGAGAAGAAGTACGGCGACCGACTGCTGGAAACCTTGCGCAAGTACCACAACCGGGCGGTAGAGACGGCGCAGGTCATCGAGGAGTTGATCCAGATGGCCAAGGACTTCCAAGCGGCCCTAGACCGCGAGGCGGCATTGGGGCTGAGTCAGGATGAGATAGCCTTCTATGATGCCTTGGCCAACAACGAAGGTGCGGTTCGGGAGTTGGGTGACGACACTCTAAAGAGCATTGCCATCGAGATCACGGAGAAGCTGCGCCATAGCACCACGGTGGATTGGCAGGTGCGTGAGAGCGTCCGCGCTAAGTTGCGGATTCTGGTGCGACGTACCCTGAAGAAATGGAAGTACCCGCCGGTAGGTGAGGACGCCGCGATCGAACTGGTGCTTAAGCAGGCGGAATCACTGTCAGACGCGTGGTCAAAGTAGACGCACGTTTGAAGAATTAGGGCGCCGATAGGCGCCCGTGTGATCTAGCGAGGGGCTGCTGGATTACTCCGGCCTAACCTCCCGACAAGCCCACTCAGCTAGCCCTCGGCAAGCCAGAAACAACCCATCGACAACCCCCTCATCCAAATGCCGCTCCGGCTCCGCTGCCACCCGGCAGCGGTCTGCCGAGTGCAGCACCTCCAGCACTGTCAGCAGCCCCACCAACGCGCGCTCGGTTCTTGCCAGGCTCACGCGGCGGCCGGGTGACACATCGTTCTCCGGCCAAGGCAGCCCATCAGCCCCCTCGCATCCGCGCATGCGCTTGAGAATGCCCAAGAAGGTGCTCAGGTCCGGCAGTGGGGTGTCGTCGTTGATGGGCTCAACAGCGGCGTACGAGGAGAAGGTGGCGGATTCGCTCATGGCGTCGGTTTCCTTGGCTGTGCTTAACAGCGCCACCGCGTAGGCGGGGTGGCGGACGATGCGTGGCTGCAAACCGGACGAAGCGACGTCATAAACCGGCGGGCCCGAAGACCCCCACGCACCGCCCGCCATAGAGGCCGACGGATTGCCCGCCGGCACCGGTTAAGGACGGTGCCGACGGGCAAGCGTAAACAACAGACGTCGCTTTCTTCGGGTTTGCAGACCCGGCCACCCGTTGTCGGTGGCGCGCCATGGTGTTTACGCAGCCGCTTCGAATGCAAATTGAAATTCGCGAAGAAATCGCGGGATTCGAGAGCGAAGAACTATTGTTGCACGCGCCATTCGTGCAGCACGCGACGCCACCAGACGTATTCGTGCAGATGCTCTGCTTATTGCGAATCAAAGTGGCGCAATCGCCCGTGCCGCAAGCGAATAGTGCTATGGCCTTCTTTGCAACAGTTCTTAGTCGGCCTCGGCAGGGAGCGGCGCCGGATCAGCCGCGTGGTCCGAAAATCGGTTCAAACCCGACACCGCAAGAAGGCATCGCATCCTTAGCCGACGCCGTCCTCAACCACCGCCGCATTCCCCACCAGCAGCTCAATCATCGCCCGCGCCGCCGCCGACTGCCGCCGATGCGGCGCATAGATCACCGAGAACGGCCGCGACCGTCCACGCAGTTGCGGCAACACTTCCACCAACTGTCCACGCTGCAACCGCTCGCGCACGATGAACTCATAGCTCTGGCAGATGCCGATGCCCTGTTCGGCCAGCGACACCACGCCCAGCACATCGTCGGATGTCTCGATGGACGAACGCGGCAGCCAGTCCACGTCGCGCCCGCCGTCGCGGAAGATCCACGGCGCCAGCCGCCCGGTGCGTGGCATCACGAAGGGCAGGCACAGGTGCTGCTGCAGGTCGTCCAGCGTCTGCGGCGTGCCGCGGCGCTGCAGGTAGTCCGGCGCGGCCACCAGCAGCAGCGGCGCGTCTTCCAGTTTGCGCGCCACCAGCCCGCTGTCCGGCAGCTGGCCCAGGCGGATGGCCAGGTCGAAGCCTTCGGCCACCAGGTCCACGTTGCGGTTGGTGATGTTCAGTTCCACCTGCACCTGCGGGTACTGCTGCGCAAAGCGCGCCAGCACGGGCGGCAGCCGGTAGTGGCCATAGGTGGTGGGCACGCTCAGGCGCACGCGGCCGGCCAGCGCACCGTCCTGGGCCAGTACGTCGCGCTCGGCGTCGTCCAGCAGGCCGAAGGCGGTGCGCACCTGTTCCCGGTAGAGCCGCCCGGCGTCGGTGAGGCCCACGCAGCGGGTGGTCCGCTGCAGCAGCTGGCGGCCCAGCCGCGCTTCCAGACGGGTGACCGCGCGGCTCAGCACCGAGGGCGTGGTGGACAGCGCCACCGCGCCGGCCGTGAACGAGCCGTGCTCGACAACCGCCAGGAACACCTCCACATCGCCCAGGTAGTCGAACTTGCGGCTCATTTGGCTCTCCGGGGAACAGATCTTTTGCGATGAGGCCAATTTATCGCCGCTGGGGCGATGAATAAAGTGGCGGCCATTCCCCGATAGGAGCTCCCCATGAACCTGATGACCCGGCTGGCCGCAGCGCTGGCCCTGACCTTGGCCGCCAGCGGCGCGCATGCCGCCAACGTGCTGGTGGTGCTGTCCGACGAAAACCACCTGGACCTGAAGGACGGCAAGGTGCTGTCCACCGGCTTCTATCTCAACGAGCTGATGCAGCCGGTCAAGCTGTTGCTGGACGCGGGCCACGAGGTGACCTTCGCCACGCCGCAGGGGCGGGCGCCGACGGTGGATGCGTCTTCGGTGACGCCGGCGTACTTCGGCAACGATGCCGCGCAGCTGACGCTGCACAAGGATCTGCTGGAGAAACTGGCGCTGACCTCGCCGACCGCCTCGCCGGTGGTCAGCCTGGCGCGCATCGAGCAGCAGGGCTACGCGCGCTTCGATGCGGTCTACATTCCCGGTGGCCACGCGCCGATGCAGGACCTGCTGAAGAGCCCGGCGCTGGGCCGGCTGCTGGCCGACTTCCACCAGCGAAACAAGACCACCGCGCTGGTCTGCCATGGGCCGATCGCGCTGCTGTCCACGCTGCCGGATGCGGGTGGTTTTGTGGCGAAGCTGGAAGTTGGGGCGATGCCGGCCACGCCGAAGTGGATCTACAGCGGCTACCAGATGACGGTAATCAGCAACCAGGAAGAAGAGCAGGCCAAGCCGCTGCTGGGCGGCGGCGAGATGAAGTTCTACCCGCAGACTGCGCTGCAGCGGGCGGGGGCGCGGTTCAGCAGCAATGCCACGCCGTGGACTGGGCATGTGGTGGTGGATCGGGAGCTGATTACCGGGCAGAACCCGGCTTCGGCGTTGGAGGTGGGGCAGCGGTTGGTTGAGCGGCTGAGGTAAGGCGGGGCTACAAAGCAGGTTGCCCGCCTTGGGGGCCGAGGGGCCAGTTCCTCGGCCTGTCTATGGAGATATCGACGTGGCCCTTACAGGAGGAATCAGCCCGCCACGCGCGCTGTTCCTGACAGGTCTTCTATTTCGGAAAGCGCGTGACGCGTCAGTGCCCAATCGCCGGCGTGCCTGATCGCCACGCCTCCCGCCGCTGTCCAAGCATCACAGTTCTCTTTGAAATCATCGATCAGAACATCGCCCGGCTGGTGCATGAAGAGAGGCTTATGCCTGCCGCCGAGCACAGGCAACACCAGGCAGGTTGCTGACAAGTGTTCGCGAACCCACTGTCGCTTCTGCATCGCAGCGAGCGGATAGTTCGATTTCGGACAGGCAGTGAGAATCACCGGATTCAAGTGATGGATGCTGTGGAAGAACTCCACTGCACCGTGCATCGGCGGAAGGTCGCGGAAGAATGACGGGTGGTTGTTGATGTGCCCCCACATTTCATCGTCGGCGAGCAAACGATGGTCCAGGCCAAAAAGGGCAGGAAATGCCGCGTCGAAGTCAGCCATCACACCATCAAGATCCACATAGATTGTGCGTCTGGGTGCACTCGATCCATCTGGGTGCTGCTTCGCGAGCGGGTCCATCATCGGTATCGACTTCACATCATCTGCGTTCATTACAGAGTTCTCCTCTCAAGAGTGGACTTTCTTCTTCATCCGTTCCCCGCTAGCGGGGCAAAGTGCTTGGCGATTGCGACAAACATGGCAGCAGTCACGATGCTGCCGGCGTCGGTCCGGGGCGAAAGGGGGGTGGCCTGCAACCCCCGCCAATGCGGAACGCCAGAGTGTCTTTTGAGTCCATCAGGCGCTGCTGCAGCGGGACAGTGCGCCGCGCCGTAACACACAATACGAGCACCACCAGCCAGAATTGAAACTGAGATGGAGCTCGCATCACGGCGTCGCCCACCGGCTGGTGCCGTAATCGGCACGCTTTAATTGCGGTTTATATCGCGGCGCTTCTTCAAATGCCTGCCGAGTGGCTGCTCTGGCCTCTGGCCAAGACGCGGCCCGCACCCACTGGCTCATTTCGCCAACCAAGGAGCACTCTTGCTCGCTGGTGAGTGGGTCATCGCCTTGCGCTACATAAAGGCCGGACGGTGATACACCTGTAGCGCTCGATCCAGACTCAAAAGGACGTCACTGAAATGGATGCTCAGGCTCATTCAATGTACCACGCCGACCAGCGCGACCGCCATTTGCAGGACGAGCATTTGCCGTTTGATGAGAGCATGCGCACGCTGTCTGACGGCCGCAAGCGCTGTGCAGAATCGCGCGTGCACCAGATGCTGGGGCATGTACCACGCTTGCACGGCGTCGTGCCGGAGGTGGAGGGCGAGGGCGGAGAGGTCTGTCTGCTGCAGTTGGCGTGTGATCCGGCGATTGATCTGGTCTTTGGCGACAGTGGTCAGGCCACGTTCTGGTTGAGTCGTGAGGATCTGCGCAACTGCAGGTTTGATCGCGTCGTTGGCGTGGTGGAGTCACACTGACAGCCGTTTTCCCAGGGAAGCCCTTCAACAGATATGCGAACGTTCGTCCTCTTCATTCACTCCGCCTTGTGCTTCGCCCTGCTGTCTGGCTGCGCCAGTGGGCCGGAGTATCGCCATTACAGTCGCGAGATCACCAGCGCGTTCGTGGCCGACGACGGCAAGCTGTACCTGTTGCCTGTCTATGACGAGCCGATGCGCTTTGATGCGGCGCCGTTCCGTGATTACCGCGCGCTGATGGACAGCCCGCTGCGCGAGGCCGTGGTCTGCGCGCAGCTGTACATCCGTGAAGACTGGCGCGTTCCGGCTGAACGCACCAAGGTGCATGGCAGCTACGCGCTGCTGCTGCGGCCAGAGCAGGTGACGCCGGAGCAAGCTGCCCAGTTCAAGCTGGAGCGGTTGGAGATCAGTCCACGAGTGGCCAAGGCCATCGACGAGTTGACGCGCCGGCCGTACATCCTTGAAGCGCGGAGCCGCTACGAACTGGCGGCCAACCCGGACTGCAATCTTTCCAGGAAGGGTGGCAGCTATTACAGCGCGCTGTTCGAGGGGGATGGCGAGCGGGTGCAATTGCCGGACGCTGCTGCGCTGGCCGCGAAGGCGAAGCTGCCGCAGTCGATTACCGCGCGGGCTGAGCGGATCCAGCCGGAGGAGGCGGATAAGCCAGGGGCGGTACGGCGGCCGGCAAGGTGCTGGGCGCGGCGTTGATACCTGTGGCGGTTCCGGTGTTTGTGTTGAGCCTGCCGTTCCTGGGGCCGGATCATTGGAAGTGATGGGGCGTTGAAGCCAGAGCATCCACGCGTGGCGTGGATCTACTTGGGCATCGCCAATGCCTGAACGTTCACCCTGGAGATCTGTGTGCCAAGCACATTGGAGACTGTTTTGAAGACCGTAGGCTTGATTGTCCTTGCGGCGCTTCCGTTGTTGACCATCTGGTTCATTCAGCGGCGAAGGACACTGAGAGCCCGTTCCGCGTTGGAATCTGGGCTGCGCTTGAACCCGCCTCGGCGGATTTCCGGTACGTCCATGACCTTGGTGATGGTTAATGGGAAAGAGGATCGAGAGCACTACTTCTTTGATACAGATACCTTCTATCTGCATCGGGGCCCAATGCCCACGGCGGTTCCGCTCACGCAGATCACCTCCGTCACCCGAACCTCCGATGTCATCTACGAGCGTTATGTCTGGCAGGTGTGCTTCAGCAAAGCAGCGGGCAGAAGGTGCGTAACGTTCACCAACAACCTGACGCTGTTCAACCGCGACTTCCTGCTCTTCCTGGAGGCGGTGCGGAAAGCCAATCCGCTCGCGACCGTTGATCGAGCGGGCATCCTCTTCTAGCTGTGGGCCGCGACACGGGCAGCGCCATTCAAAGGGGCGGGGCCGTGAAGCTACACTGGCTGCCTACGCCCGATGGAAGCTCGCCCATGTTCAATGGAAAAGTCGCGGTAGTTACCGGCTCCACCAGCGGTATCGGTCTTGGCATTGCCACCGCGCTGGCGCGGCAGGGCGCCGACATCGTGTTGAATGGCTTTGGCGATGCGCAGGAGATCGAACGCATCCGCTCCGGCCTGGAAGCCGAGTTCGGTGTGCGTGTGGCGCATGATGGCGCCGACCTTTCCCATGGTGAGGCGGTGCGGGAGATGATCGCCCACGCCGTTGCCACGATGGGGCGCATTGACATCCTGGTGAACAACGCGGGCATCCAGCACACCGCGTCGATCGAGGAATTTCCCGTCGAGAAGTGGGATGCGATCCTGGCGCTGAATCTGTCGGCGGTATTCCATGCCACCGCGGCAGCCTTGCCCCACATGAAGCAGCAGGGATTCGGTCGCGTCATCAACATCGCGTCGGTGCATGGACTGGTTGGCTCGGTGAACAAGTCGGCCTATGTGGCGGCCAAGCATGGCGTGGTGGGTTTCACCAAGGTAACGGCGCTGGAGAACGCGGGCACGGGCATCACCGCCAACGCCATCTGCCCGGGGTGGGTGCGAACGGCGCTGGTCGAGCAGCAGATCACCGCATTGGCGGAGCGCGAGGGAACGGACCAGGAGTCCGCCGCTCGCGCGCTGCTGGCCGAGAAACAGCCGTCGTTGCAGTTCGTGACGCCCGAGCAGTTGGGGGAAATGGTGGTCTTTCTGGCCTCGGATGCTGCGGCTCAGATTACGGGCACGGCGCTTCCGGTGGATGGCGGCTGGACGGCGCGCTAGCTGGCCGGCTGCCCGCCGGGCATGGCCCGGCGCTACCGGGAGGTCGGTGCGTGGTTCGGCGTTATCGAAGCCGACTGGGATCGATCAAGGGAATCTCGCCCAGCGCATTCAACGTGACGCGATGACTGCAGAACCGGAACGGGGTGTCCGCAGCGGGCCGCACGTTGTGGCGTGGCACGCTTTCGATGTCCCGTACCTCGTCGACGGCCAGGGCGAAGGTCTCCGCGCCGTTCTGTACCAGCACCATGGCCGGGCAGCCGTGGGCGAATGCGGACAACCCAATGGCCTGACGCAGGTCGACCACCGGCAGTGCGTGGCCGCGCACGGTGAGGTGCGGGCGCGCGCCACTGCCGGGGCGATCAAAGGTTTCCGGGCCGCGGATTTCAATCGCGGCTTCGACATCGATGGCAAACAGGTGGGTACCGGCCCGCACAACAACAACTTCAATGAAGGCCGGCGACGACGGGGCCGGTTCACCGGCCGAAGGGGAAGAGGGCTGCAAGAGGAACCTGTGGAAGGGTATTGAAACTGCAACGCAATGATGCCGTGTTGACGTGACGTAACGCGTACTTTGCGGATGAGCGGCCAGCACGCGTTGCATGCGTCGTTCAGCGGGATCAAGGCGCCTTCACGGGTTGGCTTGGGCCGTGGGCGGATTGCCAGCCATGGGCTGGCACTACTGTGGCTTGGCGAATACGTCCAGGCCTTTGCCGGTTTCCAGAAGCGATTTCAGGCTCGACAGCACGATCGGCCAGCCCTGGCGGATGCCGGTATCCATGCCGCTGCCCGGTTCCAGCTCGTCATGGGTCACCGTCAGCTTGACCATGTCCTCATACGGCACGATCTCGAACGTCACCCGGCTGTAGGCGTTCGGGTTGTCCGCCTGCGAGGCGGCGGCCCAGGTGATCACCAGTCGCGAGGGTGGGGTGTTTTCCACCACTTCGCCGACCAGTTCGACCTTGCGCTCGTCATTGGCGCGCACGTGCTGCCAGCGCGAGCCGGGTTTCCAGTCCGATACGTTTTCGTGCCCCCAGTAGGTGCGGGCAATCTCCGGCCGGGTGATGGCCTCGAACACCTTCTGCGGCGTGGAGGCGATATAGATCACGTGGATGAAACGGGTGGATTCAGCGCTCATCGTCATTGTCCTTCCAGTTCCTGTTTGAGGTCATGCAGCAAGCTCAGGCGCTGCTGCTCGAACTTGCTTACCCAGCGCGTATAGACGTCGTGCAGTGGCACCGGGTTGATGAAGTGCAGCTTCTCGCGGCCACGCCTGACGGTGCTGATCAGGTTGGCGTCTTCCAGCAGGCCCAGGTGCTGGGTAACCGATTGCCGGGCCATCTGCAGGTGCTCGCAGAGCTGTCCCAGCGTCTGCCCGTTGCGCTCGCAGAGCAGGTCCAACAACGTGCGGCGCGTGGGGTCGGCCAGTGCCTTGAACACCTTGTCTGCATCCATGGGGGCTTTCAGTTCCAGTTGTCGATCTTGACGTCGTGTGGGCTGGGCTGACCGCGCCCGGTTTCCAGCAGGGATTTCAGGCTCATCAGGAAGATGGCCCACTTGGTGCTGCAGTGGTGCATGAACTCCACGCGCTCCTTCCAGCCTTCATGGCTGAACAGCACGATGCAGTAGTCGCCGTCCTGGTGCAGGGCGAAGCGCGCGGTGGTGCCGATCCATTCCGGTGGGCCGTCGATGAATTCCCACAGCACCCGCTCGTTCGGCTGCAGCTGCAGCAGCTTCATCTGCATGGCGCCAATTTCCTGGCCGTTGGCGGTGAAGCGGGCGGTGACGGTGCCGCCGGGGTGGCGGTCGCCGGTGGTGTCCTCGGCCCACCAGGCGGCGATGCCTTCGGGGGTGGCCAGGGCCTGGTAGACCTGGGCTGATGGGGCGTTGATGCCGACTCTGTGTGCGATATCCACCATGACTGCGGCTCCACGGTGGGCGGCGGGGTGCCGTCCCTGGGATCACAATAGGCAGGTAAATGCCTGCATGTCAACTCCGCCGCCGTGAACGCACGGTCGTGGTAGTGCCGGCCGCTGGCCGGCAACCTGGTCGAGTTGGGGGACTGCAGTTGCCGGCCAGCGGCCGGCACTACCGGTCAATGCAGCGGCGTGGATTGTCGATCGTGGTGGTGCCGGCCGCTGGCCGGCAGCCTGGGTGAGTTGGGTGATTGCAGTTGCCGGCCAGCGGCCGGCACTACCGGTCAATGACGCGGCGTGGATTGTCGGTTGGGGTAGTGCCGGCCGCTGGCCGGCAGCCTGGGGGAAGTGGGGGATTGCAGCTGCCGGCCAGCGGCCGGCACTACCGGTCAATGACGCGGCGTGGATTGTCGGTCTGGGTAGTGCCGGCCGCTGGCCGGCAGCCTGGGAGTGTGGGGTGATTGCGGTTGCCGGCCAGCGGCCGGCACTACCAGGTCGCCGCGGGCGATTGGCGGCGTCTCAGTTCTCTGCGTCCTGCAGTGCTGCATGCAGTTTGTCGGTGATCTGCTGCAGCGCGGCCAGGTCATCGGCTGAAAGATGATCGAGGAAATTCCGGCGCACGCTGGCGACGTGTACCGGCCGCGCTGCGCCTAGCTGCGTGCGGCCTTCTGCGGTCATGCGGATCACCACCACGTTGTCACTGTCGGTGTCGCGCTCGATCAGGCCACGGCCGGCCATGCGGGTGAGCTGATGCGAGAGCCGGGTCTTGTCCCATTCCAGGTAGTCCTGCAGGTCGCGCTGGCGGCGGCAGCGGTCCTTGGCCTTGCTCAGTTCCATCAGCACGACAAAGTCGGCACTGGAAAGCCCGGTGCTGCGGGTGATGTCGTGGACGATGCGGCCGGAGGTGATCTCGGCCATGCGCCGGAAGCCGCGCCAAGCGGCCCACTCGTCAGGGGTGATGGTAGGTGGGGTCATGCGCTCACGTTGCCTGTGGTTGGTTGACGTGTCAACTCGAACGCTTTACGGTTGATATATCAACCAATCTGCAGGCCGTCTCATGCCGTACTCTCCACGTATTGCCATCATCGGTGGAGGCCCCGCCGGCCTGACCGCTGCGCTCATCCTGCATCGCGGTGGCCACCGCGTGAGCGTGTACGAGGGCGAGTCGTCCGGGCAGCAGCGCACCCAGGGCGGCACGCTGGACCTACACGAGGACTCCGGCCAGGTGGCGCTGCAGCGGGCTGGTCTGCTGGAGGCGTTCCGGGCGGTGGCGCGGCATGAGGGCCAGGAGGCGCGGGTGGGTGATCCGTGGTCCGGGGCGATTACCGCAGGTGGGTTCGGGCCGGAGGGCAGCATGGACAAGCCGGAGATCGACCGCGGCGACCTGCGCCAGCTGCTGCTGGATGCGTTGCCGGCCGACGCGGTGCAGTGGGGTCACTGCCTGAGCGCAATGGAACCTGCAGATGCGGACCGCCACAGCCTGCGCTTCGCCAATGGTGTGCAGGCCGAGGCGGACATCGTGATCGGTGCCGATGGTGCGTGGTCGAAAGTCCGCGCTGCGTTGAGTGCGTGCCAGCCGCTGCCGACCGGCATTACTTTCTTTGAAGGATGGATCGCGCAGCCTGCGGCGGATATCGCGGCCATGGTGGGGCAGGGCAGCCTGTTCTGCTTTGGCGGTGAGGAGGCGTTGTTCGTGCAGCGCAACAGCGGCGATCGATTCTGCGTGTATGCGGCGCTGAAGCGGCCTTCCGATTGGCTTGATGCGCAGATCGCGCAGCAAGGCATGCGCGCGCTGGTGACCGGAAGCTACACCGGCTGGGCACCGAACCTGCGGCGGCTGCTGGAGGCGTGCGCCGACTTCGTGCGGCGGCCGATCTACAGCCTGCCGGCGGATTTCCGTTGGACACCGCGCAACGGCGTGACGCTGATCGGCGATGCTGCCCATTTGATGCCGCCGGTGGGCGTGGGCGTGAACCTGGCGATGCTGGACGCGTCGGATGTGGCGATGGCGTTGTGCGCGCAGCCGGATGCAGTGAGTGCCATTCGCCACGCCGAGTCCATTGTGCGTGAGCGCGCCAGCGCGCTGATGCCGGACGCCATCGACGGGTTCCAGCGCTGGTTCACTACCGAGGCGACGGCTGACGGGGGTTGAGGCCGCTTGCAACGCGGGGACGGGAAGCACCTGCGTCACTGCGTCGCAGCCTTTCTGCAGGATGCGGTACATCGGTTCGGCGCTAGAGTGGGGGCTACCCCATCCAGGAAGGAGACGCGCATGTACTACAGCAGTGGCAACTACGAGGCCTTCGCGCGCCCGCGCAAGCCAGCGGGCGTGGACAACAAGACGGCCTGGTTCGTGGGTTCGGGCCTGGCCTCGCTGGCCGGTGCGGCGTTCCTGGTGCGCGATGGGCGCATGCCCGGCGAGCGCATCACCATCCTGGAACAGCAGCAGATTGCCGGTGGCGCGCTGGATGGCCTGAAGGTGCCGGAGAAGGGTTTCGTGATCCGCGGCGGCCGCGAGATGGAAGACCACTTCGAGTGCCTGTGGGATCTGTTCCGTTCGATTCCGTCGTTGGAAATCGACGATGCCAGTGTGCTGGACGAGTTCTACTGGTTGAACAAGGACGACCCGAACTATTCGCTGCAGCGTGCCACGATCAATCGTGGCGAAGATGCGCATACCGATGGCTTGTTCACCCTGAGCGAGCAGGCGCAGAAGGACGTCATCGCGCTGTTCCTGGCCACCCGGCAGGAGATGGAGAACAAGCGCATCAACGAAGTGCTTGGTCGCGATTTCCTGGACAGCAATTTCTGGCTGTACTGGCGCACGATGTTCGCGTTCGAGGAATGGCATTCGGCGCTGGAGATGAAGCTGTACCTGCATCGTTTCATCCACCATATCGGCGGGCTGCCGGATTTCTCGGCGCTGAAGTTCACCAAGTACAACCAGTACGAATCGCTGGTGCTGCCGCTGGTGAAGTGGCTGCAGGAGCGCGGCGTGCGGTTCCAGTACGGCACTGAAGTGACCGATGTTGACTTCGACCTGCAGGAGGGCCGCAAGCAGGCCACGCGCATCCACTGGACACGGGATGGCTTGGCCAGTGGCGTGGACCTGGGCGCGGACGATCTGGTGTTCATGACGATCGGCTCGCTCACCGAGAATTCCGACAACGGCGACCACCACACCGCTGCGCGCTTGAATGAAGGCCCGGCACCGGCGTGGGACCTGTGGCGGCGCATCGCGGCCAAGGATGCGGCGTTCGGGCGCCCGGATGTATTCGGTGCGCATATACCGGAAACCAAGTGGGAATCGGCGACGGCAACCACGTTGGACGCGCGCATTCCGGCGTACATCGAGAAGATTGCCAAGCGCGATCCGTTCAGCGGCAAGGTGGTGACCGGCGGCATCGTGAGCGTGCGCGACTCGCGCTGGCTGATGAGCTGGACGGTGAACCGCCAGCCGCACTTCAAGAACCAGCCGAAGGACCAGATCGTGGTGTGGGTGTATTCGCTGTTCGTGGATACGCCGGGCGATTACGTGAACAAGCCGATGGAGGACTGCACCGGCGAGGAGATCACCCGCGAATGGCTGTACCACCTGGGTGTGCCGGTGGAGGAGATCGACGAGCTGGCGGCGACCGGGGCGAAGACGGTGCCGGTGATGATGCCGTACATCACTGCGTTCTTTATGCCGCGCCAGGCCGGTGACCGCCCGGACGTGGTGCCGGAGGGTGCGGTGAACTTCGCCTTCATCGGCCAGTTCGCCGAATCGAAGCAGCGCGACTGCATCTTCACCACCGAGTATTCGGTGCGCACGCCGATGGAAGCGGTGTACACGCTGCTGGGCATCGAGCGCGGCGTGCCGGAGGTGTTCAATTCCACCTACGACGTGCGCACGCTGCTGGCCGCGACCGGGCGTCTTCGCGATGGCAAGGAACTGGACATTCCGGGGCCGGCGTTCCTGCGCAACCTGCTGATGAACAAGCTGGACAAGACCCAGATTGGTGGGCTGCTGCGCGAGTTCGGGCTGGTGCAGGACGACTGAGGTAGCGGGGCGTCGGGGGGCGCCGGGCCATGCCCGGCGTCTCGCGCCGCAGTGGCCGCTTCGCTCGCCGGGCATGGCCCGGCGCTACCGCAACGCCGCGTTGTCGGTGGAGCGGCTGAGGTTCTCCCAGGCATTGATGCGTTCTGTCATGGCGGCCAGCTTGCCGCGTACCAGGTGGAGGGCGTCGCTGCCCAACAGCAGATGCGTGGGTGGGTTGGGGGTGTCGATCACCTGCAGCATGGCCTGCGCGGCCTTGATCGGGTCGCCCAGCTGATGGCCGCTCTTTTCCTCGCGTGCGCTGCGGACCGGATCGAACAGCGCGTCGTAGTCGCCGATGCTGCGCGAGGCCCGCACCATCGAACGGCCGGCCCAATCGGTGCGGAACGAGCCCGGCGCGATCGCGGTCACATGGATGCCGAACGGCGCCACTTCCTTGCCCAGCACCTCGCTGATGCCTTCCAGCGCAAACTTGCTGCCGCAGTACCAGGCGATGCCCGGCAAGGTGATGAAGCCGCCCATGGAGGTGATGTTGAGGATGTGGCCGCGGCGGCGCGCGCGCATGTGCGGCAGCACGGCTTTGATCAGCGCGGCGGGACCGAACACGTTCACTTCGAACTGATGGCGCAGTTCGTCCAACGTGGATTCTTCGAGGATGCCTTCGTGGCCGTAGCCGGCGTTGTTGACCAGCACGTCGATGGCGCCGATGTCGGCTTCGACGGTGGTCACCAGTGCATCGATGGCCGCGGCGTCGGTGACATCCAGCAGGCGGCCGAAGGCGCGACCGGGGGCGAGGGCCGCAAATTGCTGGCGGGCAGATTCGCTGCGCACGGTGCCGACCACGCGATGGCCGGCCAGCAGGGCCTGCTGGGCCAGGGCGCGGCCGAAGCCGCTGCTGACGCCGGTGATGAGGAGGAGGCGGGATGCGGTCATGGCTGAGGGCTCGTGGCTGGGGAGTTGCACGTTAGTGATTGAGTGCGCGGCCGCCCAGGCCTAAGCTTCGGGCTTTCTTGCCTATTCCTCTGGAGCCCCTGATGAGGCCGGCTGACGATCCGCTGCAACATCCGGCACAGGCACGCATGGTCGGCCTGCTGCAGGCGCTGGCCGTGGACGAGGGCTACACGCTGACGGCAGTGCCCGGGGTGCGGCTGCTGCGCTCAAACCGGCCACTGGCGCGCACGCCGGTGCTGTACGACCCCGGCATCGTGATCGTCTGCCAGGGCGTCAAGCGCGGCTATCTGGGCGGGCAGGTCTACCAGTACGACGCGCAGCACTACCTGGCAGTGTCGGTGCCGGTGCCCTTCACCATGGAGACCGAGGCCACGGCCGAGGCGCCGCTGCTGGCGATCTACCTGCATCTGGATCTGCAGCTGGCCGCAGATCTGCTGATAGAACTGGGCGAGCGCACTGCCAGCACCGAAGCGCCGGCAAGAAGCATGATGTCCAGCCCGATGCAGCCTGCGATGCAGGCCACGGTGCTGCGATTACTGGAAGCGCTGGCCGATCCATTGGAGGCCGACGTGCTGGGGCCCTCGCTGGTGCGCGAGCTGTATTTCCGGGTGCTGACCGGCGCACAGGGTGGGGCGCTGCGCGAGGCGTTGGCGATGCGCGGGCGCTTCGGCCGCATCGGCAAGGTGCTGCGGCATATTCATGCGGCCTACTCGACGGCGCTGGATGTGGATGCGCTGGCAGCGCAGGCGGAGATGAGCGTGGCCACGTTCCATGATCACTTCCGCAGCATTACCGGTACCTCGCCGATGCAGTACGTGAAGTCGACGCGGCTGCACCAGGCGCGGCTGCTGATGCTGCGGCAGGGCATGACGGCCGAGGCGGCATCGTTGGCGGTGGGGTACGCCAGCCCGTCGCAGTTCAATCGGGAGTTCAAGCGCTTGTTCGGGTTGCCGCCGGCGGCCGAGGTGGCGCGCATGCGGCGAAGTTTTGCGCTGCCGCCGGCGCCAGCCGATGCGCTGTATGTGTCTTCGCATTGACCGCTGCGCTCGCCGGGCATGGCCTGGCGCTACCAGAGACGCCCGTGTCAGGTAGCGGCGGGCCATGCCCGGCGAACGAGTCGGTTGACAGGGCGTCTACCTACTAGTAGGTTTGTACCCATGAAAGAGTCACTGTCCCCCAAGGCCCACGAGATCCTGGCCCACGCCCGTTCGCTGCTGGAAGCCGGTGGCTACAACGGTTTCAGCTATGCCGACGTGTCCGCGCGGGTGAACATCAGCAAGGCCAGCATCCACCACCATTTCCCCAGCAAGGCGGATCTGGTGCGGACGGTGGTGGAGCTGTACCGGGCAGAGGCACGGGAAGGCCTGGCGCTGCTCGACCGGCAGCTGGGCGATCCGTTGTTGGCGCTCAACGCCTACGTGGATTACTGGTCCAGCTGCATTTCCGGTGGCACCTCGTCGTTCTGCATCTGCGCGATGCTGGCGGCCGAAGCGCCGATGATCCCCGACGAGATTGCCGATGAAGTGCGCGGGCATTTCGAGGATCTGAGCGGCTGGCTGACGATCACGCTGGAAAAGGGTGCGGCGCAGGGGCGGCTGAGGCTGCAGGGCACACCTGCGGATGAGGCCAAGGCGTTCATGGCCTCGGTGCACGGCGCGATGCTGGCCGCGCGTGGGTTTGGTGATGCGGCGACGTTCGCGGCGCTCGCACGGTTGTCGATTGCCCGGCTGGTGCCGGCGGTCTGAATGTTTCGACGAAGGCCTGCATGGAGCGGGCCTTCTTTTTTGTCCACTTAGCCTACCTACTAGTAGGTTAAAAACTCCAGCAGAGGTCGCCATGAGTCATCCGCTTTCTTCCTTGGGCATCGTGCACACCGCGATCAGCCTGGTTCCCATCGCTGCCGGCCTGTTCGGTTTCATCCGGTATCGGGCC
Organism: Stenotrophomonas sp. RIT309; assembly: GCF_000632045.1. NCBI lineage: Bacteria > Pseudomonadati > Pseudomonadota > Gammaproteobacteria > Lysobacterales > Lysobacteraceae > Stenotrophomonas > Stenotrophomonas sp. RIT309. The sequence goes on along the minus strand of NZ_JFYS01000013.1, from coordinate 68,896 downwards.
ATTGATCCGGCTACGCGCGCTGGCAAGCTCTATCTGCTGGGGTTGGTGCTGTCGGTGGTGACCTCGTTCACCGTCTCCAGCACCGGGGGCCTCAATCCTGGCCACGCGTTTGGTGTGGTGATTCTGCTGATTGCATTCGGTGGGGTGTTGGCAGCCCGGTTGCGGTTCCTGGGGCGGTTGGCGCCCTATCTGTCCACGTTCGCGCTGTCTTTCAGCTTCCTGTTGTCGTTGGTGCCGGGTGTGAATGAAACGCTGACACGCTTGCCGGTGGCGCACCCGATCGCGGCTGCGCCGTTGGCGCCGGTGATCCTGCAGACGTTGCTGGGGTGCGCGGTGGTGTTTGCGGTTGGGTTTGTGGCGCAGTGCTGGCGGATACATGCGGGCAACGCACGCGCACGCGTCTGACGCTGCAACGGACAGTCCGGATGATCAGTCCGCCAGCGGCGCTGGCGCGTCTTCGCCGTAAGTGGCGTAGGCGCTGCCACACGTCGCGTGTGCCGCCGCATTGGCAGGCAGGCCGGTGGCCTTGATGCCACGCCGGGAATCGCCCGCGAGCACCTCCACGTAGCGCTCTGCTGCCATCGTGCCGTCGGGCAGAACATAGAGCAGCACACGCTGCAGGGTGGATTGGCCATCCAGTGGCTGTGGCTGGCGGAATGCAGGAACCTGCACGCGTGCGCGATGCCATACCTGCGGTGCGGCGGCAGTCTGCCAGCGAACCTGCAGCGGCTGGTCGAAATTCAACAGCGCGACGCCGGTGGTGTGGTTGGACGCCGTGCACGCGGCGGGGGGCGCAGGAATGGGCGCGATGGCGTCGTCGCCGATGTCCAGCGTCGCGCCATTGATTTCCAGGCGCACGATCGGCGCGGCGCCGTAGTTGTGCGTCTTGAACTGCACCAGCCCTTCCACGCGGCTGCGCTCGAGCTCGTATTCGGTAGCGCCGGCCAGACGCGCCAGCGCGGGGGCAACCTCGACGTGGTCTGCGTAGTGGTAGTAGAGGTGCACGATGCCTGGCCCGCCCGATGTGCCCCACACGCGGGTGAGCGCTGTGGTATCCGGATAGGACTGGCGACGCAGTGGCAGGGTGCTTGCAGTGCCTTCGGAGGGCGCGCCATAGCGGTAGCGGTCGATGCCCGGCTTCAGCCTTGCGTTGTCGTAGGGGAAGGCGTTGTCTGCATCGGATTGCGCGTTCGGATAGCGGTGGAAGGCAACGAAGCGCTCGGGGGTGTCGCCTTGCATGGGCTGGTCCGGTCCCGCGCCGGAGTAGGTGGAGGCATAGGGTGAGGTGTCCAGCCACAGTGCATGGCCACTGAGGTTGATGTGCGTTTCTGCGATGGCCGCACGTGAGCCACCGGTGGCGGTATCCAAGCGCCCGCGCAGTGAATCACCCAGCGGATAGATGAGCAGGGCGAGGACAGTGGGCACGAACATCAGGGCATGCACCCGGCCCGGCACGTGCCCGCGCTCGCGCACCATGTAGCGGCCCCAGGCCAGCAGGAGCAGCACCAGCAGCGGCACCCCGATCCACAGCGCAAGGGTGATCAACGCCACCACGCCCCAGCCGAGATTCGGGGTGCAGACCGCGATCAGGCCAAGCGCGGCGAGCAGGCTGGCCAGGACCAGCGAGACGCCGATACCGAAGCGGTAGTTCCTGTACGGGGTAGCAGTCATCACCGTTTCATCGGCAGGCCAGGGCGTGCCTGCATCTTGCCGGTTGGGTGGCTGTGTGGAAAGACGGAGGTGCTGTCAGCAGCCCACCAGCCGGTCGGCGCTGAGGCCACTGCGGTGCTGGTTGCGGTATTCGATGGGACTGGCATCGACCATGCCGCGGAAGTGCCGGCGGAACGATTCCTGCGAGCCGAACCCCGCCTGTTCGGCCACCCATTGCAGCGGACGGTCGGTGGTTTCCAGCAGTTCGCGTGCATAGGCCACGCGTTCACGGATGAGCCAATCGATGGGCGACAGGCCGGTGGCTTCCAGGAACTGCCGCTGCAGGGTGCGCTGGCTGAGTGCTGCCTGTTCGGCCAGGCTGCCCAGCGAATGCGGCTCGCGCAGGTTGCGGCGCATCCATTCCATCAGTTTCGCCAGCCGCGTGGGCTCGCCCAGCGGAATCGCGCGGCTGACCCGCTGGCTGCGTTCGGCATCACGCCAAGGTGCCAGCACCAGCCGTTCGGCCACCAGATTGGCCACGCGCGCGCCGTAATCCTTGCGCACCATGTGCAGCATCATGTCCATGCCGGTGGCCGAGCCGGCCGAGGTGATGATGCTGCCGGCGTCCACGTACAGCACATCGTCGCGCACGTGGATGCGCGGAAATTCGCGCGCCAGCGTTTCGGTGAGGCGCCAGTGGGTGGTGGCCTGGCGGCCATCGAGCAAACCGGCCCAGGCGAGCACGAATGCACCGGAGCAGATGGACGTGATGCGTGCGCCGCGCGCATGGGCGCGGGTGAGGGCATCAAGCAACGCCTGCGGCGGGCGCTCGCTGGGTTCGCGCCAACCGGGAATGACGATGATGTCGGCGTCGTCGACGGCGCTCAGATCGTAGGGCAGCTGCACCTGCGCGCTGCCGAGCATGCGCAGTGCACCGGGTTCGCCAGCGCAGAGCTGGGTGCGGTACCAGGCCACGCCCAGTTCAGGGCGGATGGGTGCGAACAGGCCGACCGCGCAGCCGAATTCGAACAGGCCCTGGCCGTGGCAGGCCACGATGGCGACGGTGGGCGCGGTCGGATCGGCAGGCAGGGTGGGCATGGCTTGATGCTACCGATGAAGGTGCCTGCGCCAGCGTGTCGTGGCGGCATGAGGTGATGCCAGTGCGGCATATGGCCGGTGGCGGGTTTCCGTTGGCGCCGGACGCGCGCACGTTGCTGCGTAAGGTCATTACCAGCAGTCATGTGGCTGGCGCGATGTGACGGTCACATGACGCGATATCCGCTGTTGCGTGTTGGGCGTGGGCTCTTGAATGGAGGCGTGTCTCCGGCCCACCCCCACGAGCCCCCATGCCTGCTGCCCACATTCCTGCGCTGTCCACGCTCTCCCTGCTGATTGCCGCCACTCTTGCCGCTGCCCCGGCGTATGCGGCTGAGGCCGATGCACCGTCGGCGGCCACTGCTACTTCTGCCAACCTTGCCGCGTCCACGCTGGATGCGGTGGTGGTGACCGGTTCACGCACCAGCACGCGCACGGTGAAGAACAGCTCGACACCGATCGACGTGATTTCCGCCGAGGACCTGGCCGCGACCGGCCAGGCCAACCTGCTGGAAGCGCTGCAGCGCAGCCTGCCATCGCTCAGCCAGATCGGCGGTTACCAGAGCGACCAGGAAAGCCTGATCCGCGGTTACCAGCTGCGCAACCTGTCGCCGGGTTACACGCTGGTGCTGGTGAACGGCAAGCGCCGCAACGCCAGCGCGTATGTCAGTGGCGCCAACGGTGGCGGCTATCCCGGCCACGCCTGGGCCGATCTGGCGCTGATTCCGGTGTCGGCCATCGACCATGTGGAGGTGCTGCGCGACGGCGCTTCGGCCATTTATGGTTCGGACGCGATCACCGGAGTGATCAACGTGATCCTGAAATCGCAGGCGCACGGTGGCGATGTGTCGGTGGAGAGCGGGCAGAGCACCGATGGCGACGGCAGCCGCACCAGCGTGCGCGCCAACATCGGCCTGCCGTGGGGTGAGGACGGCTTCATCAACCTGTCCGGCGAGAGCACGCGCCAGCACCATGCGATCCGTACGCGACGCTACATCGACGGCTACCTGAGTTATCCCGCCGTGGATGGCAACGGCAACCTGGTGGCGCTGCGTCCAAACAACCGCTTGCCGGCTGGAGCGACGCCGAACCCGGCCGAGGCCGGGCGCGATGCCGAGGCCAACATCATCCTCAGCTCGCCGTCGTATGCGCTGAAGGCCTTCGCGGTGAACGTGGGCCATGGCCTGGGCGAGAACGCCCAGTTCTACGCCAATGCGACCGCCAGCGACCGCACCGCGCAGGCGATCCAGAACTTCCGCCTGCCGGCAACGATCTTCACCACCTACAAGGCGCCGGGCGTGCTGAGCGTGTTTCCCGATGGCTTCCTGCCGGTGCTGGAAACCAAGGAGAAGCAGTACACCGGCACGGCTGGGGTGAAGGGCCAGGTTGCGGGGTGGGACTACGACTTCAGCCTGACCGGCAACCGCAACACGGTGCGCACCTACACCCGCAATTCGGTGAACTACTCGCTGCCGTACCCGGGCTCGCCGACCGACTTCTATGACGGCAAGCTGGATTACCAGCAGGGCATCGCCAACCTTGATCTGCGTCGCGGCTTCGAGGTGGCGGCCTTCGCATCGCCACTGGAAGTGAGCGCCGGTGCCGAGTACCAGCACGAACAGTACGAACGCGGGGCAGGGCAGTGGGAGTCGTACACTGGCTTTGGTGCGGCTGCCTTTGTTGGCTACTCCACTGCCGATGCGGTGAAGGCCACCCGCAACAGCAAGGCGGTGTACGCCGGTGCAGCGACCAACATCACGTCGCGCTGGTACCTGGACGCCGCCGCGCGCTGGGAAGACCACTCGGACTTCGGCACGGTGTCGACCGGTCGGTTGACCACGCGCTTCGACGTCACCGATGCGCTGGGCGTACGTGCCACGGTCAGCAATGGCTTCCACGCGCCGAGCCTGGGCGCGCAGTTCTACCAGGCCACCGGCAGCTGCCCGTGCGGTACCACGCTGGTGGCGCAGGTCGCTTCGCCGGCAGCAGTGGCGCTGGGCGCTACGCCACTGAAGCCGGAGAAGGCCACCAACTACAGCCTCGGCGTGACCTGGGACCCGAGTCCGGCATTCCATCTGGCGGTGGATGCGTACCAGATCGACATCCGTGGCCAGCTGGGCCAGTCCAGCCAGATCGGCTACAACGCGCAGGACCCGGCGCGGGTGACCGACAACAGTGGCACCGTGCTGACCGCCGCGCAGAAGAACACCATCGACGCGCTGCTGGGCACGGCCGGCATCAGCATCCTGCCCGGTGATGCGTTCTATGCCAGCTACTTCACCAACGTGGGCGACACCCGCACGCGCGGCGTGGAGCTGACCCTGGAAGCCAACCAGGAAACGCAGTGGGGCAAGCTGCGCTGGAGCTACGCGGCCAACGTGGGTCGCACCACCATCCAGAAGGTGAGCGCGATTCCGCAGGTGTTGCAGGGACTGCCGAACATCAACCTGCTGACCAAATCCAGTGAGTACGCGCTGCGCTTCCGCACGCCGTCGTACACGCAGGTGGCGGGGCTTGGCTGGCAGAACGGGCGCTGGCGTTCGAACGTGGACTTCACCTACTACGGCCCGATCAAGCGCCTGAACAACGGCGTGGAGTACAAGCAGCCGCCGGTGCTGGTGACCAACCTGTCCGGTGGCGTAGAGCTGGGCGCGGGCTGGAGCGCGGCGCTGGGCATCAACAATCTGTTCGACAAGCGCACCCGCAAGGTGCCCGCGTACGCACGCAGCGCCACCGATGTGGCAAGCATCGAGACCACCTGGGACAGCGGTGATGTGCTGAGCAACGTCGGGACGTTCTGGTACGGGCGCGTCAATTACCGGTTCTGAGGTTCATGTGAAACGTCGCCGGGCATGGCCCGGCGCTACCGAGGAGGGGTCATGTCTTCTGTATTGAAGGTGGTTGCATTGGTGGGGTCGCCGACTAGTTCGGCGACGTCGCGCACGTTGCTGCTGGTGCGGCATCTGCTGGAAGAACTGCGTGAGCGGATCAACATCAGCGTGGAGCTGGTCGAGCTGGCGCCGATCGCGCGCTCGCTGGGGCAGGCGCTGCAGCGTAGTGAAGTGGAGCCGCAGGTGGAGCGCGCGCTGGCCACGATTGAATCTGCACAGCTGCTGGTGGCGGCCGCGCCGGTGTATCGCGGGTCCTATCCGGGCCTGTTCAAGCACCTGATCGACTTCATCGGGCTGGACGCGCTGGTGGATACGCCAGTGCTGCTGGCGGCTACTGGTGGCAGTGAGCGCCACGCGCTGGTGATCGATCATCAGCTGCGTCCACTCTTCAGCTTCCTGCAGGCGCATACGTTGCCGATCGGGGTGTATGCCACGCCGGCCGACTTCGACGGCGACCGGATCAACAGCGCTGCACTGCAGGCACGCATCCAATTGGCGGCCGAGCGTGCGGCGGGACACGTGGCGCACGTGGCGGCGGCGCTGCCTGCGCCGCTGCGCAGGATCGCCTAGGACGTGGCGGTGCAGCTGCGGCACCTGGCGTTCCTCACGCCCGGGAGCTATCTGCCGGAACAACCACGCGCGGGCCTGGACGCGACGTTGGCGCTGATCGCGTTTGCCGAACAGCTGGGCTATGACGGCGCGTGGGTGCGCCATCGGCACCTGGAACCGGGCATCAGCTCGGCAGCGGTGTTCCTGGCGGCGGCCAGCCAGCACACAACGCGCATCGAACTGGGCAGTGCGGTCATCCAGCTGGGCTACGAAACACCGTTCCGCCTGGCCGAGGATCTGTCATTGCTGGATGCGCTGGCCGGTGGCCGGCTGCAGGTAGGCGTCAGTACTGGCGCGCCGCCGCACGGGGAGCTGGTAGGGCCTTTGCTGTACGACAGCGACCCTGCGCGCATCGACTTTTCCCATGGCCGGGTGGCGCGGTTGCTGGAAGCGCTGCGTGGTGAACCGTTAGGCGCCGCCGATGCCGAAGTCGGCAACGCCGCCACGCGCTATCGCCCGCGTCTGCAGCCACATGCGCCGGGGCTGGTGGACCGGGTCTGGTATGGCGCCGGCTCTCTGCAGTCGGCGCGTTCTGCGGGTGAGCAGGGGCTGCATCTGCTGCTGGGCAACGTCAACCGTGCCGAGCTGAGTGATGACTTCTTTGGCGCCCAGCTGCAGCACCTGCAGGCCTATCGTGCGGCATTGCCAGTGGGCAGTCTGCGCCGGGTGGCGGTGGGGCGGGTGCTGGTGCCCACCGAGGGTGTGGATGCGGCCACGCGGCAGCGGATCGAGGCCTTCAGTACGCAGCGGCATGCGCGCACCCTGGCCCCGCAAGGGCCGCGACGCACGATGTTCGCACCCGACGTGGTCGGCAGCACGGCGCAGATCATCGCGCGGTTGCAGGCCGATCCGCTGCTGCAGCAGGTGGACGAGCTGCGGGTGGAGCTGCCATATGAACTGCCCGAGCAGGACTACCGGCGCATCCTCACCACGGTGATCGAGGACATCGCGCCGGCGCTGGGCTGGCGCGCACCTGCGCAAGCGGCGTGATGCCGCCCGCGCCCATAACGGCCGGCAGTCTGCTTATTGCCAACCTGCATCTGCATGGCCGGATCCGACCGTGGATTGTCGAGTTCCGGCGCTGGCATCGGGCCGTCCTTCTCTAGCATCGATATCGAAGCGGCAGTGCATTGCCGGCCCCTACGAGGACGATCCCGTGGCTGTAGACGCAACCCACAAACCCATCCTGTTCCTGCTGGACCGCGAGTTCGAGGACGGCCAGCTGCCCGGCCAACGCTTCTTCTGCCGGCACAGCCTGCTGCTGGAAGGTGCGCTGTCGAGCATCGAGGGCCTGGACGCACAGCTGGATGTGCGCCGCATCGGCTTCAGCCGGCCGCGCCGCGAGGTGATCGCCGAGATCGGTGAGCAGGACCAGTCGCTGCCGAAGCTGGTGCTGCCGCAGGGCGTGGTCAACGAGCACGCCAGTGGCGAGTACCAGCAACGCCAGTACATCTCCGGTGCCGAGCCGATCCTGGCGGCACTGAATGGCCTGCTCGGCATTCCCGTGGCCCATCCCTGAGCGAGGACGTGACGATGAGCTACCTCACCAGCGTGTTGGACAAGAGCCCAGTGGCCGACGGCAGCACGCCCGAACAGGCGCTGCGCAACAGCCTGCAATTGGCGCAGCGCGCCGAGCAACTGGGTTACCACCGCTACTGGTTTGCCGAACACCATGCCGCGCCGGCGCTGGCGAGCCCGGCACCGGAAGTACTGGCGGCGTGGGTGCTGGCGCAGACCCGGCGCATCCGCATCGGCAGTGGCGGGGTGATGCTGCGCCACTACGCCCCCTACAAGGTGGCCGAGAATTTCAATCTGCTGGCCGCCCTTGCGCCCGGACGCGTGGATCTTGGCGTGGGCAAGGCGCCGGGTGGTCTGCCGGCATCGACTGCCGCACTGGCCGCCGGTCGCCCGCCGTTCGCCGATTTCGACCAGCAGCTGCGCGACTTGGAAGGATATCTGTCTGATACGCAGGCTGATGCGAAGGCGCGGCCGATTCCGCAGACGGCGCCGGAGCGCTTCCTTCTGGGTGCAAGCCCGCAGAGCGCGCGGCAGGCTGCGGAACTTGGCTGGCGCTTCGTGTATGCCGCGCACTTCGATGGTGACCCGAAGCACATCGAGGCCGCCTTCGAGGCTTATCGCGCGGTGTCCGCGCATGCACCGCTGCTGGCGACTGTGGCCTTCGCCGCGCCCACCAGCGAGGCCGCCGCCCGCCACATTGGCGCGTTGCGTGTCTACAAGCTGCACCTGGCCCCAGGGCAGACGGTGAACCTGCCCAGTCCCGAGGCCGCTGCCGAATACGCGCGGCAGGTGGGGGTTGCTGATTTCCGCATCGAAGAGACACGCCCCAGCGTGCTCTCTGGCGATGGGCAGCATGTACGCAGCGAGCTGGATGCGCTGCACCGCCGCTTCGGCGTCGGTGAATTCATCCTCGACGCGCCGGTGGCCGACCTCGACGCACGCCTGACGTCCCTTGAACTGCTGTCGCCCGCGCCCCGCGCGGCGGTGGCCTGACTGCTGGAGCCACTCCATGAGCACGACCCCGCGTCCCATCCCCTTCGGCATCATGCTGCAGGGCCCCGGCAGCCACATGCATGCGTGGAAGCACCCGTCCAACGTGCCCGATGCCAGCGTCAACCTGGGCTACTACATCGACATCGCGCGTACCGCCGAGGACAACGGCATTGCCTTCGGCTTCGTTGCCGACGGGCTGTACATCAACGAGAAGTCGATCCCGCATTTCCTCAACCGCTTCGAGCCGATCTCGCTGCTGTCGGCGCTGGCGACGGCGACGAAGAAGATCGGCCTGGCCGGCACGCTCTCCACCTCGTACAGCGATCCGTTCACCGTGGCGCGCCAGTTCGCCTCGCTGGATCTGCTCAGCGGTGGCCGTGCAGGGTGGAACGTGGTGACCTCGCCGCTGGAAGGCTCGGGACGAAACTACGGGCGTCCGCATCCGGAACACGCGCTGCGTTACCAGATTGCCGATGAGTACCTGGAGGTGGTGCAGGGCCTGTGGGATTCGTGGGATGACGATGCGTTCGTGCGTGACCGCGACAGCGGCACGTTCTTCGCGCCGGAGAAGTTCCGCCGCCTCGACCACAAGGGCCGCTTCTTCCAGGTGGAAGGCCCGCTCAACATCCAGCGCTCGCCGCAGGGGCAGCCGGTGATCTTCCAGGCCGGATCGTCGGACGATGGCATTGCGCTGGCCGGCAAGTACGCCGATGCAGTATTCACCCACGCGCCGTCGCTGGAGGAGACCCGCGCGTTTACCCAAAAGGTGAAGAACTCGGCGATCGCCCATGGCCGCAGCGCCGGTGACGTCAAGATCTTCCCGGGCATTGGCCCGATCGTTGGCCGTACGGCGGAAGACGCCGAGGCCAAGTACCAGGCGATTGCCGCGCTGGCCGGGCTGGACGATGCCCTGGCGTATCTCGGCCGCTTCTTCGACCACCATGATTTCAGCCAGTACGACCCGGATGCACCGTTCCCGGAGCTGGGTGACATCGGCGCCAATTCCTTCCGCTCCACCACCGACCGCATCAAGCAGGACGCGCGCGAGCAGGGCCTGAGCCTGCGCCAGGTGGCACTGCAGGCGGTGAGCCCGCGGCCGAACTTCATCGGCACGCCGGAACATGTGGCCGACGAACTGATCCGCTGGTTCGACGCCGGCGCCAGCGATGGCTTCATCCTCGGCTTCGCCGCGCAGCGCGAAGGCCTGGATGATTTCGTAACGCTGGTGCTGCCCCTGCTGGAAGCACGCGGTTACCACCGCAGTGCGCTGGAAGGACAGACCCTGCGCGACCACCTGGGCCTGCCACGCAAGGCAAGCCGTTACAGCACCGACGCCGAGCCGGCGCGGAAGGTGGGATAAGGCGATGAATGTCCTGCATCGGCCGTTGTTGGATGGGACCCCCGCCGGGCATGGCCCGGCGCTACTGGTCCCGGAAGCCCGGCGCGAGCCTGTGGCGGGCGTGTTGCCCGAAATCGCGGCACGTGCCGAACAGGCCATCGCGATCCGCCACGACCTGCACCAGCACCCGGAACTGGCCTTCGAAGAGCACCGCACCAGCGCCCGCGTGGCCGAGCTGCTGCAGCAATGGGGCTACGCGGTCAGCACCGGCATCGGTGGCACCGGCGTGGTCGGTACGCTGCAGCGCGGGCAGGGCCGTCGCCGGCTGGGTCTGCGCGCCGACATCGATGCGCTGCCGATCCATGAAGAATCCGGGCTGGCCTATGCCAGCCAGCGCGAAGGCCTGATGCACGCCTGCGGCCACGATGGCCACACCGCCATCCTGCTCTCGGCTGCCCACTACCTTGCGCACCACGGACGTTTCGATGGCACCTTGCAGCTGGTGTTCCAGCCGGCCGAGGAAACCGGCTCGGGTGCTTCGAAGATGATCGCCGATGGCCTGTTCGAGCGCTTTCCGGTCGATGCCATCTATGGCCTGCACAACTGGCCGGGCGTGCCGGTGGGGCACTTCGGCTTCGTCGACGGACCGGCGATGGCCTCGGTGGACTGGGCGCGTCTGCGGGTGATCGGCAAGGGCGGCCACGGCGCCGAGCCGCAGGGCAGCGTCGATCCGATCCTGGCTGCCGCGCACATCATCACCGCGCTGCAGAGCGTGGTGTCGCGCAATGTCGATCCGCGGCAGATGGGCGTGGTCACCGTCGGCTCGATCCATGGTGGGCAGGCGGCCAATGTCATCCCCGATGTGGTGGAGCTGAAGCTGACCGTGCGCGCCTACCTGCCGGCGGTGCGCGATACGCTGCGCCGGCGGGTGACCGAACTTGCCGAGCAGACCGCCGCTGCCTTCGGTGCGCGTGCCGAGATCGAATTCCCGCGCGGCTTCCCCAGCGTGATCAACCACCCCGAGCAGACGGCCTACGTCCGCGAGGTGGCGGTACAGGGGTTCGGTGCAGGGCAGGTGGTGGAGGCCTTCGCACCGCGTACCGCCAGCGAGGACTTCGCCTTCCTGCTGCAGGCGCGGCCGGGCAGTTTCGTGTTCGTCGGCAACGGTGACAGCGCGCCGCTGCACAGCCCGCGCTATGTGTTCAACGACGCGGCCATCGCCCCGGCGGCCAGCCTGTGGGCGCGTCTGGCCGAGCACTATCTGGTGGAGGACGTGGCATGAGCGTGCGGTACGACAACGATCGCTTCCTGTACACCTCGGTGGACGACCCGATGGCGCGCCCGTTGTTCGACGGCCTGGAGCAGGAGTACGACCACCGCTATGCGGACGTGCGCCGGCGTATCGGTGGCAGTGCGCGCGAGGAACTGCAGCGCTATCCGGCCGAAGCCTTCGCTGCCCCGGTCGGTGCGTTCGTGCTGCTGCTGCGCGACGGCGTGGCGATTTCCGGCGGCGCGTTCATGCCGCATCGCGATGAGGACACCGCAGAGTTCAAACGCATCTGGACGCTGCCTGGCCTGCGTCGGCAGGGCATCGCCCGGCGCGTGCTGCAGGAACTGGAAGACCAGGCTGCACGGCAGGGCTATCGGCGCGTGTTCCTGACCACCGGCTTCCGCCAGCCCGAGGCGGTCGGCCTGTACCTCAGCCACGGCTACACCGCGTTGTTCGATCTGCATGCGGACCCGGAAACCATCGCGCATCTGCCGTTCGAGAAACACCTGGTTCCACAGCCACAGCCACAGGCGGGCGACGCAGCCGCCCTCGCACTGCATGGAGCGGCGGCATGAGTACGCCTTCCACTGCCATCGAGGGCATTGTCCGCCAGCCGGCCACGGCGCTGAAGATCGTGCCGGCGCGGCATCCGTTGCAGGTGATCGGCACGGTGTTGGCACTCGCGCTGATCCTGATCGGCCTGCAGTCGGTGCTGGGCAATCCGCGCTGGGGCTGGGGCACGTTCGCCGAGTGGTTCTTTGCCCGGCCGGTACTGGAAGGCTTGGGGCGAACGCTGCTGCTGACCGCACTCGGTACCGGCCTCGGCTTCGCGCTGGGCACCTTGCTGGCCTTGGCCCGCGTCTCCGGTTCACCGCTGTTGTCGGCGGTGTCGTGGGGGTACGTGTGGCTGTTCCGTTCGATTCCGCTGCTGGTGCTGTTGCTGCTGCTGAACAACCTGGGCTACCTGTACAGCACCATCGAACTGGGCGTTCCATTCACCGGCATCAGCCTGTTCTCGTACCCGACCACGCAGCTGATCGGCGTGTTCACTGCCGCCGTGCTCGGCCTCACCTTGAACCAGGCGGCGTTCTCGGCCGAGGTGATCCGTGGTGGCATCCTGTCGGTCGACCACGGCCAGTACGAGGCGGCCGCAGCGTTGGGCCTGCCGCGTGGGCGCCAGGTGCGCCGCATCATCCTGCCGCAGGCGATGCGTTCGATCCTGCCTGCAGCGTTCAATGATGTGATCGGCCTGGCCAAGAGCACCTCGGTGGTCTACGTGCTGGCGTTGCCGGAGCTGTTCTACACCGTGCAGGTGATCTACCGGCGCAACCTGGAGGTGGTGCCGCTGCTGATGGTGGCCACGGTCTGGTACCTGGTGATCCTGACGGTGCTTTCGCTGCTGCAACGACGGGTGGAGCAGCGCTTTGCCCGCGGCCAGCTGCAGCACGAGCGCAACGTGTCGCGGGTATCGTCTGCAGCACCGCGGGCGGCGGCGACCGCTGCACGCGTGCCCAGCCGTGCGGCATTTGCCGTGCCGATCGAGGCCGGAACAGGCGCGGCTGTGTCCCTGCAGGGGGTGGGCAAGGCCTTCGGCGAGCAGACGGTGCTTGATGACGTGCATCTGGAATTGAGGGCCGGTAGCGTGACCGTACTGATTGGTCCGTCCGGTGCGGGCAAGTCCACGCTGCTGCGGCTGATCAATCACCTGGAGCGTGCTGACAGCGGCTTCGTCACCGTGGGCGGCCAGCTGATCGGTTACCGCCGCGACGGCGACACCCTGTACGAGCTGCCGGAAGGTGAGATCCGCCGTCGCCGCGCGGAAGTCGGCATGGTGTTCCAGGGCTTCAACCTGTTCCCGCACATGACCGCACTGGAGAACATCATCGAAGCACCGATCGCGGTGCGCGGCATTTCGCGCGCCCAGGCCGAGCAGCAGGCACGCACCCTGCTGGAGCGGGTGGGGCTGGCCGACAAGGCCGATGCTTTCCCGCGCCAGCTGTCTGGCGGCCAGCAGCAGCGTGTGGCCATCGCCCGCGCGCTGGCCCTGCAGCCGAAGGTACTGCTGTTCGACGAGCCGACCTCCGCGTTGGACCCGGAGCTGGTGTCGGAGGTGCTGAGCGTGATCGAGGAACTGGCCAGTTCCGGCACCACGCTGGTGATCGTCACCCACGAACTGGGCTTCGCCCGCCGCGTGGCCGACCACGTGGTGATGATGGACCAGGGCCGGGTGATCGAGCAGGGCACGCCGGACGCGCTGTTTGAGCACCCGCGCCAGCAACGCACGGCCGACTTCCTGGCCAAGACCCTGTAACTCCCTTTCGAGAACCGCCATGAGCCCAGCATCGCAGCGACGTCCCGCACGCAGCACCCTGTTGATCATCGGTGTGCTGGTCATCGGCATTGCCGGCATCGTCTATTCGCGCGTGCGCCAGGGCCCCGACGGCGTGCCCGTTGCGGCGACCTCGCTGGCGGCCAGCAACGCGCAGATACTGAAGGGCATGCCCGATCCGAAGGCGCAGGCGCTGATTCCGGCCGGCTATCGCTTCGTCACCCCGGGCGCGTTCACCATCGCCACCCATCCCGGCCAGCTGCCATTGGCCGACTACGGTGCCGACAGCAAGGAAGTGGTGGGCGTGGAGCCGGACATCGCGCGGTTGATCGCCGATGGCCTGGGCCTGAAGCTGGTGGTGGTGCCGGTGGCCTGGGCCGACTGGCCGTTGGGGCTGGAATCGGGCAAGTACGATGCGGTGCTTTCGAACGTGACGGTCACTGAAGAACGCAAGAAGAAGTTCGATTTCTCCAGCTATCGTTTCGACCTGCTGGGCATCTACACCCGCACCGATGGCCCGATCCAGAAGATCGGCACACCGGCCGACATTGCGGGGCTGAAAGTGGTGGTGGGGGCCAGCACCAACCAGGACCAGATCCTGCGCCAATGGGACAAGCAGAACATCGCCGCAGGCCTGAAACCGGTGGAGTACCAGTACTTCGATGATGCGGTGATCGGGCGGTTGGCAGTGATCACCGGCCGCGCCGACGTGTCGTTCGAGCCGAATGCCACCGGCGCCTACTCGGCGCGCGATGGCAAGGTGCGCCGGGTCGGCCTGTTCCCGGGTGGCTGGCCGGACGCAGCGGCGATTTCGGTGACCACCCGAAAGGGCAGTGGCCTGGCCGATGCGGTGACCCAGGCATTGAACACCCAGATCAGCAGCGGTACCTACGCGAAGGTGCTGGCGCGCTGGAATGTGGCCGAAGAAGCGGTGCCGCAGTCGCAGACCAATCCGCCGGGGTTGCCGGGGTTCTAGCGATGCCGCTTGGTAGGCGTCGAGCTTGCTCGACGGAAGGCGTGCCGACCAAGGTCGGCATCTACCGGAGGGCGTGCCAACCAACGGTTAGCACCCACCAGAATGCGAGGCAGGGCTGCCGACCAAGGTCGGCCTCTACCGGGGTCAGGGCTGCCAATCGATGTGTTCCAGGCGGGCGCCTCCATTGCCGTGAAAGAAACTGATCGCGGCGAAGCACGCCTCGATGCCGATGCACCACGCCAGGGGATAGCCATCCACCTGGCCATTGTCGAGCCGGAAATAAGCGTTGCCGGCGCGGTGTTCGTTTCCGCAGGAGTGGAAGCCGCCGTCGCCGGGCTCGCGCAGGTACATCAGCCATGCATGCTCGGCATTGCGCAGCATGCACAGCGATGGACCGTCGGGCACCGATGCCCACAGCTCGAACTGGGGCATGGATGCGGCCAGCGCCAGTGCGCTGGCCAGCTGATCGTCGGTAGCGGCGGCGACAGGGCTGCCATCGAGTAGAAGTTCGATCACTTCGGTTCCTGCATCGGCATTACTGCCAACGTGCCTCCAGGGTGCGGAACGGGCCATCGAGCAGCACGCCATCCTTGTCGAAGTTCCGTACCGATCGCCCATCCACGCGCACGTCCTTGGGCAGGGTACGGCTGGGCCACCATACGCGTACCGGCGTGCCCTTGCGCAGCCCCTTGCCTAGCGACACGGTCAGGTTGCCGTTGCGCTGCCGCGCCTGCATCTGCAGGGTTCCATAGGCAGTGGGCAGGCGGTCCACGGCCAGGCCCTCGCCAGCGACCCAGGAAGGGGGCGTGCCCGGCAGCAGCGACAACGCGTCGTCATCCTCGCGCATCAGCATCCCGAACAGGGTGCGGCCGTATTCGGCGCCGATCCAGGTGTGCGGCATGTCGCCCAGATAGCGCGGGAAGCGCAACCGCGAGTGCACGACCTCGGCCAGCACCTGCCATTCCAGCGGCCTGCGATCGTGCAGCAGGCCCTGCAGCAGCTCGTCGGCCGCTTCGGGCTGGCCCAGGTGCACGTAGCTCAGCACGTTGCGGATTTCATACGGCGTGTAGGCATACAGCGCACCGGGCTGGTTGCGCTTGCGCACATCGTCCAGGTAGCGGGAGAAGGTGGTGCGCAGGGCCTCGGCCGGCAGCACGCTCTGCGCACCGGTGGGATCCAGCGCGATCGATACACCGGTCGGGTCGCCATCGCCGAGGTCGGCCGATGACGGAATGAAGTCGATGCCCTTCCACGCCATCGTCGCGCGGATCGAGGCGTGCAGTGCGTCATACAGCGCCTTGTACTGTTCGCGCGCCCACGTGGCGGTTTCGTGGTCGCCCAGCGATTCAGCCAACCACGCGCCGTCATGCCAGCCCTTCAGGCCCCAGTAGTCGTCCCAGTAGCTGTGGGTGGGTGAGGGATAGCCCTCGTGGCTGATCGACGGTGCAAGGATGCCGGCGAAGCGCTCCGGCGAGGGCTGGTCGGCCATGTAGCCCGGTAACAGCGTGCGTTCGCGCAGTTCCTGCAGGAAGCGCAGCGCGGCCTTTACCTTGGGCAGGTAGGCACGCACGCTTTCCGGCCCGCCATCGAGCCGGGCGACGTCGGCAACGAGGGTGACGTACTGGCCCTGGCTGTCGTACTCGATGTCCGAGCCGAAACCGGTATTGACGCTGCCATCGTCGTTGAGGATGGGCGACACCAGGCCATTGCCGTGCACGCCGTGTTCGCTGTACCAGGCCAGGTAGTCGCGTGCCACCTTGGCTTCGCCCATGCGCAGCAACACGGCCGAGGTGGCCATGCCATCGCGGATGAAGGAGCGGTTGTAGTTGCGCGGACCGGGCTGCATGGCCGGGCCGGTCTGGTTGATCAGCATGTAGGCGGCCTGTGCGCGCAGCATGTCCACCAGTGAAGGGTCGGGCAGGCGCAGGCCGACCTGGCCCAGCCGCGCCTGCCAATCGGCGGAGGCGCGGCTGGCCAGCGTGTCGAACGCCTTGTCACCGTCGCGCGGCAGCGAGGCGAGGTTGAGAGCCGGTGCTTCCGGCAGCACGCCATTGGCATCGGCGGTGGCGGTACCGAGCGGGAAGGCCACCACCACCGCGTCGCTGGCACCGGGGGCCAGGGTGACGCGGTAGCTCAACGCCGCCGCTGCCAGGCCTGCGGCATCGCTGGACTGCTGTGCGGCAGGCAGTTGTCCGCTGGCGATGGCCGTGGTGATCTCGGTGTCACCTTCGTTGCCGAAGGGGGCGGTGCCAGCGGCATCCACCGCGCTGAGTGACTGCAGCAGCGTGCGGCCATTGACGCGCACGCTGTTGCCTTCGACGGCCACCTGGCGGATCGGCGACAGGCCGCCGTTCTGCCACGGCGGATTCATCTGCATCGGTCGCACTGCGAGGGTCAGCGTGCCTTCGATGGCCGCACTGCCGGTGTTGCGCAGGCGATGGCGCACGAAGGTGACCGGTTGCCCGTCGCGCTCGATGGCAAAGGCTTCGCTGCGCAGTTCCAGCCCGGGCTGCGGTGACCACGTGGCAGACGGCATCGGCTTCCAGCCATCGCGCAGTGCGTGCTGCACCGGTTGTTCGGCGGCACCGGTCGCGCGGCCATCGGCACTGCGCCAGATCGGCTGCACCAGCGGTGCGCCCTTGTAGGCTTCGATGTTGCCGTATTCGTCGAAGATCGATTTCTGCCGGCCCGCATGCACGCCGACTGCGGTCCAGTAGGTCTGCTGCATGTGCAGCGAGGCAGGGAACAACGCGCGCTGCGCGCCACTGGCGGCGATCTGGTACCGCTTCATCGGCGTCATCACCGCCTTCGGGCCGAGCAGGCGGATGCGTTTGACCTGGGGTGCATCGCCTTCCACGGTCAGCCGCAGTGCCTGGATGTCCAGTGGCGCGTCGGCCGCCAGCCAGCTCTGCTGCCGGGTCGCCGCCTGCGCGTCGCGCGCCAGTTCGTGCCAGCGGCCCTGTGTGTCCTGCGCCTGCAGGCGTGCAGCGCCGTGCACGTTGGCCCAGTCCACCGCCAGCCCGGTGCTGGGCTGCGCACGGGGCAGGGTGATGTCGAGCGTGTGGATGCCGCCTTTGCCTGCGGGGATGGCAACCGTGCCGCCGCCCTGCCACAGCGCAGCAGACTGGGTGGCGTCCAGCCCGGTCACCCGTGCGCTGAGCGTGGTGTCGAGCGGTTCCATTTCGAAGATGGATACGCCCCAGTCGGAAGTGCGCTGCGGGCTGGCCAGGCGCAGGTAGCGGGCCTGTCGCGGCGCGAAGTACAGGGTCTCGATGCCACCCAGCGAATCGCCCATGACGTAGGCGCTCTGCCACTGCTTGCCGTCGAGCGAGGTCTGCAGCGAATAGCCCTCGGGGTTGGAGACATCCCAGGTGAGGCGTGCACCGGCCAGCATCGCAGGCTTGCCGAGATCGACCTGGAACCAGTGGCCGGGGCTGAACGCACCGCCGGTCACCGTCTTCGGATCGTTGTCGATCAGGTGGCTGATCGCCATCGCCGGAACCTGCTGCGACGACGCGCTGGCCTGCCATTGCGCGCGCGGTGGCAGGTTCTGTGCGGTGGCGGTGGCGGCCAGTGACAGGCCGAGCAGCAGGGCCGCGGCAAGGCGCCGGTTCGGCAGGCGGGGAGCGGTCCAGCGGTCAGCGCACAACGTCATTGCGAAGGCCTCACATCGGCAGGGCCCGGGAACGGGCGGGCCTACGCTAGCAAGGGATGTAACCGGTTACATGACGCGTCGCAATATTTCCCGGGCGGGTCCTGGCACGAGGTTTCATGAATGCGCGCAGATACGCTCGCGCAGCCAGCGATGTGCCGGATCGCGATGCACGCGTTCGTGCCAGAGCATCACCATCTCGAACCCAGGCACATCAATGGGCGCGGCAACCGCCTTCAAGGCCGGGTCCTGCGCGACCAGGCGCGAGGGCATCATCGCCACCAGGTCCGTGCGCAGCAGCACGCTGCGCAGGAACAGGAAGTGCGGCACCGACAGCACCACGTTGCGACGCGCGCCTACATGCGCCAACGCACTGTCGGTGCCGCCATGGAAACCGCCGCCATCCGGTGACACGATCACGTGGTCCAGCGCGCAGAACTGCTTGAGCGTCGGCCGCCGCTTCAGTCGTGGATGGTCGCGACGCCCGGCCAGTACGTAGCGTTCCTGGAACAGCGGACGATGGTGCAGGGAGGGAGGCGGGTCGGAGGTGATGTGGAGGGCGAGATCGATCTCGCCGCGTTCGCTCTGCGCCACCATCTGCGCCGGCGCCAGGCTGACCACGGCCAGGCGCGTGCCGGGTGCGCGCACGCGCAGGTCGGCCAATGCCGGCAGGACGATCGTGGTTTCGCCGAAGTCCGACGCCATGATCCGCCAGGTCTGCTTGGCCTGGGCCGGATCGAACGCCTGCACCGGTGCGACCGCACGCTGCAGTGCAGCCAGTGCGTCGGCCAATGGTTCGCGCAGCGCATCGGCACGTGCGGTGGCACGCATGCCGCGTGGCCCCGGCAGCAGCAGCGGATCATCGAACAGGTGGCGCAGGCGCGCCAGCTGCACGCTGACCGTGGGCTGGGCCAGATGCAGGCGTTCGGCCGCGCGGGTGACGTTCTGCTCTTCCAGCAAGGCCTGCAGGGTTACCAGCAGGTTGAGGTCGATGCGACGCAGGGTATTGTCCATGGCAATGCCGAGGATTGCAGGAATTCATTTCAACTATAGCGTGGCGGCACCCAACATGGCCGGCATTCCCTCCCTGGTACCACCATGAACGTTCTGCTTGTCTACGCCCACCCCGAACCCACCTCGCTCAATGGCACCCTGAAGGCCTTCACCGTCGAGCACCTGCAACGCGCCGGCCACACCGTGCAGGTGTCCGACCTGCATGCCATGCAATGGAAGGCGCAGATCGATGCCGACGATCACCCCGGGCGGGATCCTTCGGTGCCGTTCCACGCGTCACTGGATTCGCGCGACGCCTTCAGGACGGGCCGGCAGAGCGCCGACATCGCCGCCGAGCAGGAAAAACTGCGCTGGGCCGACGCGGTGATCCTGCAGTTCCCGCTGTGGTGGTTCTCGATGCCGGCCATCCTGAAGGGGTGGGTGGATCGTGTGTATGCCTATGGTTTTGCCTATGGCGTGGGCGAACATTCCGACCGGCATTGGGGCGACCGCTATGGCGAGGGCGCGATGTCCGGCAAGCGCGCGATGCTGGTGGTCACCACCGGTGGTTGGGAGTCGCATTACGGTCCGCGCGGCATCAATGGGCCGATCGACGATGTGCTGTTCCCGATCCAGCACGGCATCCTGTTCTATCCCGGCTTTGACGTGCTGCCCGCGCATGTGATCTACCGCAGCAGCCGTATCGATGAGGCGTCCTTGCCTGGCGTGCTGGAGGGGCTGGGCGCGCGGCTGGATGGGTTGGCAGGCGATCCGGTGATTGCCTACCGGCGGCAGAACGGTGGTGATTATCTGATCCCTGCACTGAGCCTGCGGCCTGAGTTGGCCGAGGGTGAGGCAGGGTTGGGAGTTCACCTGCAGGAACAGGTGCAGCCGGATCACTGACGCGGATGGCTCTGGACCCATGGCGGAGAGGCTGTAGGGTCGAAGCGACTGATCGCACCACCAAGGGTTGTCACTTGACAACCCTTGCGATCGCATCCAGACTCCGAGGGAAAGGAATGCCCCGTTCGCGCCATCCGGACAAAGACATTGAAGCTGCCCTCCGTTTCGCCGAGTCGCGTGGATGGTGGCTGCGGATCGGCGGCAGTCATGCCTGGGGACGAATGTACTGTCCCTACAACGACAAGGACTGCCGATGCGGGGAATTCTGTGTGGTGAGCGTATGGAGCACGCCCCGGAATGCCTTGAACCATGCGCGGGCCTTGTGTCGCGTTGTCGAGAACTGCAGCCGTGAGCGATGACGCAGTCGCCATCCTCCCAAGGACACATCGATGATGGAATTCACCTTCATTCTCAAATACCGTCTGCCGGATACAGGTACCGATGCTGGCTCGCTTGAGCAACGCCTTGCCGATGCCGGCTGTGATGATGCGCTGCTGGGCATTGGCAGGCCGGGCAGGTTGGCGCTTGAATTCTGCCGTCAGGCGGCCAGCGCCCGGGAGGCCGTACTTTCCGCGCTTGCAGATGTACGACAAGCCGTACCCGATGCAGAGCTGATCGAAGTCAGTCCCGATCTGGTTGGGCTGACGGATGTCGCTGATCTGCTGGGCATGTCACGACAGAACATGCGCAAGTTGCTGCTCGCGCACCCGCAGACGTTTCCGGCACCGGTGCACGAAGGCAGCGCGTCGATCTGGCATCTGGCCGATGTTCTTTCGTGGATGCAGGCGCGCGGCAGCCAGAAGGTCAGCAGCGAGCTGGCGGAGCTCGCTGCTGCGGCGCTGCAGATCAATGTGGCGAAGGAACAGGAACGGCTGGTTCAGCATCCCGGCTGAGGGTCGCTGCGCGACAGGCCGTTACAGTTGCACACGCTCCCACCAGCGCGTACCAGCGGTCGGTGATTGCATGTCCAGTGCCTCGCCCATCATCGGCGTGGCCACCGGCACGTTCTTTGCGGCAGCCAATGCGCAGATGCGTTCGAACGGTTGCTGCCACTCGTGCAGGGCCAGGTCGAAGGTGCCGTTGTGGATCGGCAGCAGCCACTTGCCACGCAGGTCCAGGTGCGCCTGCAGGGTCTGTTCGGGCTGCATGTGCACGAATGCCCACCGTTGATCGTAGGCACCGGTTTCGATCATCGTCAGGTCGAACGGACCGTACTTCTCGCCGATGGCCTTGAAGCCGTCGAAGTAGCCGGTGTCGCCGCTGAAGAAGATGCGGAAGTTGCCGTCCTGGATCACCCACGACGCCCACAGGCTGCGATCGCTGTCACCCAGGCCGCGGCCGGAGAAATGCTGGCCGGGGGTTGCGGTCAGGCGCAGGCCAGAGGCTTCGGTGGACTGCCACCAGTCCAGTTGCTCGACCTTGGCTGCATCCACGCCCCAGGCAATCAGCTGGTCGCCCACACCCAGCGGTGCGATGAAGCGCGCGGTCTTGCCGGCCAGCTTCATTACCGCCGCGTGGTCGAGGTGGTCGTAGTGGTTGTGCGAGAGGATGACGCCGGCGATCGGCGGCAGTTCGTCGATGCTGATCGGCGGCGCATGGAAGCGTGCCGGGCCCATCCATTGCACCGGTGAGGCGCGTTCGGAGAACACCGGATCGGTCAACCAGTACTGGCCGCGCAGCTTCAGCAGGATCGTCGAGTGTCCCAGGCGGAACAGGCTGCGGTCGGGCGCCGCGTCCAGGGTGGCGCGGTCCAGCGCCTGCACCGGGATGGGGTGGTCGGGCACGGTGCCCTTGGGCTTGTTGAACAGGAAGGTCCACCAGATCTCCAGGCCATCACGCAGGCCCATTGCCGGCTTCGGCAGGGCATTGCGGAACTTGCCTTCGCGGTACTGAGGTGAATCGGGGAAGTCGGGGAGGGACCAGGATTTGCAGAAGGTATAGGCGGTCACGACGAGGATTCCGAGCAGGAGGACAAGGAGCAGGCGCTTCATGGGTGACGTCCGCAGGGTACACTGCACAGTGTAGTTTCCGGATTTCAGAAAGTACACTGCTGGGTGTAAAATGGTGGCATCCGTTCAGCTGTCTGGTTCCGCCATGCCCCGTACCCCGCAACGCCTTACCGACCGCAAGCGCGAGGCCATCGTCCGCGCGGCGGTGGAAGAGTTCCGTTCGGCCGGCTACGAGGCGACCAGCATGGACCGCATCGCGGCGGTGGCTGGTGTCTCCAAGCGCACCGTCTACAACCACTTCCCGAGCAAGGAAGAACTGTTCGCGCTGATCCTGGAAGAGCTGTGGCAGAGCAGCGTGGCCAGCGTCGAGCTGCCGTACCGCGCCGACCAGCCGCTGGATGTGCAGCTGCTGCAGCTGCTGCGGCAGAAGCTGGACCTGCTGGGTGATGCCAACTTCATCGATCTGGCGCGGGTGGCGATGGCCGAGATCATCCATTCACCCGAGCGCGCGCAGGCGATCGTCTGCCGCATGGGCGAGAAGGAGAGCGGCGTCAGCGCATGGATCCGTGCGGCGATTGCCGATGGGCGGCTGCGCCAGGTCGATCCGGAATTCGCCGGCCATCAGTTGCAGGGCCTGGTGAAGAGCTTCGCGTTCTGGCCGCAGGTGACGATGGGCCAGGCGCCGCTGGCACAGGCCGAACGCACGCGCGTGGCCGAGTCGGCGGTGGCGATGTTCCTGGGCTTCTACGCGGTGTAAGCCGGCGGCTGCACGTCAGTGCGCGCCCAGCTGCCTGAGATAGGCGCAGAACATATCCGCGACCGCATCGGCATAGACGCGCATCTCGGCGGCAGTGCGCGGTTCACTGGAAAATTCGCGACCGGTGGCACCCAGCGTGGTATCGATCAGATCCACCGCCCGCTGGCGCGTGCCCGCCGAGGCCTGCGGCAGCAGCTCGGCCATGAACACGAGCATCGCTTCGTCGGTCTCGCTGCGTGCTTCCTGCGCTTCCGGCGCATCACGGTACAGCGGCGCGGCATCGTTCAACGCGCCACGGGTCTGCGCTTCTTCGCATTCCGACACGATGAAGGCATGCACCAACGTGCGCAGGCGCTGCAGGTGCGGTTGTCGTGTGTCCTGCAGGATGTCGCGCAGCATCGCGCCGGTCTGCTGCCACTCGTCGCGCTGCAGGCGGAACAGGATTGCCGCCTTGTTGGGAAAGTACTGGTACAGCGAACCGACGCTGACGCCGGCGCGTTCGGCCACCCGCGCGGTGGTGAACCGGGGGGCGCCTTCGTGCTTCAGAACCTGAGCAGCGGCTTCGAGAATGGCCGCGACCAAGTCGTTCGATCGTGACTGGCGAGGCTGTTTTCTCGAGGAAATCTGCGGCGGACGACGTTCCGACATGGGGCTTTTCCAATGCGAATAGGCGGAACCGGGGATCGTCCGTATTCTTGATTGCGACGAATCATTCGCATTCTAACCCCGTCATCGCAAGGAACACCCGCCATGTCCACCCTGATCTCCGCCCCGGTCGCGCCCCTGCTGGCACGCCTGTTTACCGAAGCCGACAGCGCGCTCAGCCCGGCCTTGACCTCCGTCTCCCCCGAAGAGCGGCAGCGCCTGCTGGGTAGCCGCACCGAGTACCGGCGCCTGTATGGCGAGCTGCTGAAGGACCTGTGGCTGCCGGTGTCGCCGGACACCGGCAGCCTGCTGTACCTGCTGGCGCGCAGCAGTGGCGCGCGCAGCATCGTTGAGTTCGGGACGTCGTTCGGCATCTCCAGCATCCATCTGGCTGCGGCGTTGCGTGACAACGGCGGCGGCCGCCTGATCACCACCGAGTTCGAGCCGGAGAAGGCGCGCCGTGCCGCCGGCCACCTGCGTGAAGCGGGCCTGGACGATCTGGTCGAGATCCGCGTGGGCGACGCACTGGAGACCCTGGCGGTGGACCTGCCCGATACGATCGACTTGGTGCTGCTCGATGGTGCCAAGGTGCTGTACGACGATGTGCTGGAGCTGCTGCACGAGCGGCTGCGCCCGGGCGCAGTGGTGATCGCCGACAACGCCGATGACAGCCCGCGCTACCAGCAGCGCATGCGCTCGGGCAATGCAGGCTATCTGTCCGTGCCCTTCGCCGACGATGTGGAGCTGTCGATGCGGCTGGCCTGAAGGCCGCTCAGGCCAGCTGCCGGAACTGCTCCGGTGGCAGGGCCCGTGCATACAGATAACCCTGGCCCACATCCACCCCCAGCGCACGCAGCAGCTGCTCCTGCGCCGGGGTCTCGGTGCCTTCGGCAACGACGATGGCACCGCAGCGGTGGGCTACTTCCACGATGAAGCGGACGATGGACTGCGACTTGGCATCGGACAGCGTGGCGATCAATGCCCGCTCGATCTTGACCTCGGCCACCGACAGCTGCGACAGCAGGATCAGGGTCGAATAGCCGGCGCCGAAGTCGTCCAGTGACAGGCTCATGCCAGCGGCCAGCAGAACGACGACGTTGGCATCGACGACGTCGCGCTCGACGATTTCGGTCCATTCGACGATCTCCAGCCGCAGCATCGCGCCGGGTATGCGTTGCTGCTCCAGCAAGGTGCACAGGCGTGCGCCGAAACCGGGTTGGCGCAGCGATTCGGCGGACACGTTCACTGCGATCGTCAGCGTATGCCCATCATCCCTGCAGTGGCCAAGGAAGGCGGTGGCTGCCTGCAGCGTGGCCCATTCCAGTTCGGCCAAGCGTCCGCGACGGCGCAGCAGCGAAACCACCCGCATCGGTGCAATCAGGTGGCCATCGCCATCGCGCATCCGCAGCAGCGCCTCGGCGCCGACCAGATGGCGGTCCTGCAGGCGGAACTTGGGCTGGTAGTACAGTGGTGCATCGGCGTGCTGCAGCCAGTGGTCCAGCGCGGTCTCGATCAGGGCATCCACTTCGCTGTCGCGCTGGATCGGATCATCGAAGAACACAACACCGGACTCGATCGCGTTCAAGGCCAGGGTGACCGCGCGGAACGGGATGGAGCTGTCGTCCTGCGTGGGCGGCTGCAGCTCGACCACCGCGCAGCGGAACACCGGGCGGAAGCCCGGCCAGTCATCGCCGATCACCGTGGACAGGCGGTCGGCCAACGCAGGCAGCCCGGTATCCGCGCGGAGATCGGCAAGGCTTGCGTCCGGCAGCAGGATCGCCAGCGCGCTGTCACCGAACTGATAGATCTCCATCGCATCGGTCGGTCGCGCATGCAGCAGGGTGCGGCGCACGGCCTCGGCGTTGTGCGGGTTCCACAGGCCGCTGTCATTGAGCGGGCCATAGCGCAGCAGCAGGTCCTGCAGGTTGCCCATCTCGGTCACGATCAGGCACGCATTGCCGCGGTCGTCGCTGCTGCGCCAATGACGCTGCAGACGCTCGTCGAGGGCGCGCAGGTTGGGCAGGCCGCTCACCGGGTCGATGCGCATCCACGCATGTTCGCGTTGGCGCTGGGCATCGATCTGCGCATCGTTGTAGACCAGCGCGAATACGGCCACCAGCACCAGCAGTGATACCGGCAGGGCCAGCACGCGCTGGGTGGCCAGTTCCAGCAGGGGCAGCTGCGCGCTGCCGATGATCGCCACGCCCAACACCAGCCCGATCAAGGTCACCGCGATGCGCACCGCCCAGGCCTGCAGGATCAACCGCAGCGAGAAGTGGGTGAGCATGCGCGGGTATATCCGCCCGCGCAGCCAGACGCCTGCCAGCACCTGCAGCGCCGCTTCCAGGCTGGCGGGCAGGAAATACTGCGTGCCGGAGAACTGGTAGCGCGCCAGCAGGCTGGCCAGCAGGCAGGTCACGCCGCCGCGCCAGCCGCCCAGCAGACCGCTGATCAGCAGGATGTCGATGCCGAGGTTGAGCTTGACCACGCCCTGCGCGTAGCCGGCCACGAACCATGAATTGAACAGGTAGATCAGGCCGAGGATCGCGCCGATGTAGACGCGGCGTCCTTCGATGGCATGGCCGCCGCGGCGGGTGGCGATCAGGAACACGCCGATCATGCCGATCACCGCAGTGGCCTGCAGCAGGTACAGCGGCAGGCTGGGCAGGGCGCTGTCCAGAACCCGGGTCGAGAGCCTCGATAGCGCATCGATAGCCATAGCCGGTCCTGTGTGCGGCCAACTGCCAGTAGACGCAGAGTAAACCACGGCCGCGTGTACGGCCAAACCGGGGCTGCCAGTGTGTGCTGAGCGCTGGTCTAGTAACGCGGATCGGCGATGGCGGGCAGCACCAGTTCGCGCACGAAGCTGGACGGTGACAGCTGCAGCAGGGCGCGCACCATCGACACCACGTCGTGCACCGGCACGTACTCGCCATTGCCGCGCGCGGCCGCCTGCTGCAGCGGCACCGACAGTGCATCTTCGGTATTGAGGTAGCCCAGCTGCAGCGTCGTCACGGCCAGTCGCTGCTGGCGGAAACCTTCGCGCAGGGCATCGGCAATCCCGTTGAGCGCGAACTTGGACGCGCCGAAGGCCACCTCGGGGCGGCCACTGCGTGGCAGCGCCGAGGTCGAGCCGGTCAACACCAGTTGCGGGCGGCGCCCGCCGAGCACGCGCGGCAGCAGCTGCTTGAGCAGCAGCAGGGTGGCGGTGATGTTGACGTCCACCAGCTGCGCCAGCGCGCTGTCACTTTCGTTGAGGAAATCGTAGTCGTTACTGAATGCGGTCTCCTCCCAGATGCCAAGGTTATGGATGAGCACATCGAGATCCGGCGGCGCCTGCGCCGCGATGCTGGCGGCGGCCCGTGCTGGCTGGCTCAGGTCTGCTTCTATCCAGTGCAGGTCGACGCCCTCGCTGCAGTCCAGCTGCGTGGGGCGTGTGCGCGATACGCCGATGACGGTATCGCCGGGCCGGCAGAGGCCTTCCACGAAGGCGCGGCCGAGGCCTTTGCTGGCGCCGATGACCATGAGTTTCATGCAGTGTCCTTTGCTGTCAGGTGTCCGCTTCGGAGAGAATCCAGGCTGTGACCGGGGCCGGAGCGGTGGGGATGGAAGCAGGATCGAGCGATGGCGGTGTAATGCCCTTGCCGTCGCAGTGGCGCAGCGCGCTGCGCGATGCAGATATCGAGATGCAGGGCATCGGCGTGTCGCGCGCCGATGTGGCGCGGGTGCGACGTCAAGGGTTGCCGGATGCGTTCCTGAAATCGGAAGTGATCGATGCCTTCAGCGAACTGGAGGGCGAAATCCTGCGTCTGCGTTGGCTGCGGGCACAGGGACAGCCGGTGCCTACCGTGTTGGACACAGCGGAGGAGGGCGGCCGGCGTTGGCTGCTGATGAGCGCGTTGCCCGGCCATGACCTGGCATCGTCGCCGACGCTGGCGCCCGCCCAGGTGGTCGTGCTGCTGGCTGACGCGCTGCGCGCCCTGCATGTGCTGCCGGTTGCCGGTTGCCCGTTCGATCATCGCCTTGCATCGCGCTTGCCGGAGGTCGCTGCGCGCGTTGCCGCAGGGTTGATCGATGCGGATGATTTCGACGATGAGCGCCTGGGCCAGAGCGCCGAGCAGGTGCATGCCGAGCTGATCGCAACGTGTCCGGCGGATGAGGATCTGGTGGTAGCGCACGGCGATGCATGCCTGCCGAATCTGATGGCGGTCGACGGCCGCTTCAGCGGTTTCATCGATTGTGGCCGGCTGGGTGTGGCTGATCGTTGCCAGGACCTGGCGTTGGCCGCACGCAGCCTGGTCCACAACTATGACGACACCCGCTGGGTTGCACCCTTGCTGGCCCGCTATGGCATGGGTGCCGATGAACGCCGACTCGCGTTCTACCGCCTGCTGGACGAGTTCTTCTAGGTGCATGCAGGGTCCGCAGTTGCAGCAGGGCGCGGCAGGATCGGTCCTCAACAGCGGTTGAGGTCAAGCGCGACGGCCTGAATGGTGACTGGCCGACGGCTTGGATCTGGCTTTTAAATGGACGAACGTTCGTTCATTGTTTGCCGCATGAACCGCACCGACCGCAATGAGCAACGCGCTTCGCAGATCCTGCAGGCGGCCCTGCAGTGCTTTCTGTCCCAGGGCTTCCACCAGACCAGCATGCGCGACATCGCGCAGGCGGCCGGGGTGAGCCTGGGCAATCTCTACAACCACTTTCCCGGCAAGGAGGCGCTGATCCTGGCGACGGCCGAGGCCGAACAGGACGAACTGCAGCCGTTGCTGCAGCGGTTGGCGGGATGCAATGGCGAACGTGCGCAGGTGCAGGGGTTCCTGCGGGACTTCCACACCCTGTGCCGGCAGCCGCAATGGGCGCTGCTGAGCGTGGAAGTGCTGGCCGAGAGCGCGCGTAGTCCGGCGGTGGCGGCGGCATTCGCTGGCAACCGCGCGCAGTTGCAGCGTGGTCTTGCCGAGGCTTTGCAGGAGGTCGCACGTCGTGAGCGCCGCCGGCCCGTGCTGGCGCCCGCGCTGCAGGCGCAGGTGCTGCTGGATGCGATCGAGAGCGCTGCGCTGCGGCAGGGATTGGGTGAGGCGAGCGATGCCGATATCGACGTGCTTGATCCCGCTCTGCTGGCAGCTCTGCTCGGGGCGCGTGCGTGAGCACTGACGATCGGCGGCTGCATGGGCTGGACCTGGCGCGCTACCTCGCTCTGGCCGGCATGGTGCTGGTCAACTTCCGCCTGGCGATGGCCGTCGAGACCGACGGCGGCGGCTGGCTTGCTGGATTCTTCCACCTGCTGGAAGGCAAGGCTTCGGCGACCTTCGTGACGCTGGCCGGGGTGGGCCTGATGCTGGCCACGCAGCGACTGGCGTGGTGGCAGGCAAGCGTGCAGACCTGGCGGCGGGCCGTGTTCCTGGCCGTGCTCGGCCTGCTCAACCTGACCGTGTTTCCTGCCGATATCCTGCATTACTACGCGGTGTACTTCGCGCTGGCGGTGCTGTGGCTGCGCGCGTCGCCCCGTGTTCTGCTGGGCAGCATGGTGGCTCTGGCGATGGTCGCGTTCTGGGCCCTGCTGCGCTGGGACTACAGCCAGGGCTGGAACTGGCAGACGCTGGCTTACGAGGGGCTGTGGCACTGGCCGGGTGCGATGCGCAACCTGCTGTTCAATGGCTTCCATCCGGTGTTGCCGTGGCTGTGCTTTTTCCTGCTGGGCATGCTGCTGGCGCGGCTGCCGCTGTCGCAACCCCGGGTGCAGCGTGCCTTGCTGCTGCTCGGCCTGCTGCTGATGGGGGCCGGCCAGGTGTTGCAGCAGTGGGGCCACGGCACGGTGTGGCAGGTGTGGCTGGCGACGCAGCCGATGCCGCCCGGTCCGGCCTATCTGCTGACCGGCGCAGGCGCGGCGTGTGCACTGATCGCGGCATGCCTGTGGCTGGTGCGGCTGCATCCTGGCGATTGGCTGGAACCGTTCACTGCGGCCGGACGGATGACGCTGAGCCTGTACGTGGCGCACATCCTGATCGGCATGGGTGTGCTGGAATCGCTTGGACTGCTTGATGGCAGTGCCAGCCTGTCGTGGGTGCTGATGGCCGCGTTGTTGTTCGTGATGCTGGCGACCGCGGCGGCCTGGTTGTGGTCGTGGCAGTTCGCGCGCGGTCCGTTGGAAGCGGTCATGCGACGCATCGCCGGCTAGTTCTTTTGTCGCAGGAGAGCGATGTTGTGACCAGTTTGCCTGTGCGGATGCAAGGCCATCTGCGATAGTAGGTGTCGTCACCAAAGCACGCCTGCATCCATGTCATTCGCTTCGGCGCAGCAGATCGTTGAAGTCCTGCAGCAGTCCTACGACATCAACGCGACGGCGGTGGTGCCGCGTCCGGTGGGCGCCGACGCCAATGCGTGCGTGTTCCGCATCGATGCCCGCCACGACCATTGGTGGTTGAAGTGCCGCAACTTCCAGGTGGCACCCGCGGTGTGGGACAGCCTGCATTGGCTGCGTGGCACCTTGGGCATCGAAGAGATTGTTGCGCCGTGGCCGGCATTGACCGGCGGCGCATCGGTGCAGCGCTGGGGCCTGCAGTTCACGCTGTTCCCCTACATCGAAGGGCAGTCGGGCTTCGAGGCACCGCTGAGCCGTGTGCAATGGCGCCAGCTGGGCGAAGTGCTGCGTCGCCTGCATGAGGCCGAGATTCCGCCGGCGTTGCGCCAGGTCCTGCCGACGTTGCGGCTTGAAACCGCAGCGGTCGACACGGTGGGGGCGTGGTTGCGCGATCCGTCGACGCTGGCGCAGGCGCAGGATCGGTCCGGCAGTGCGTTCCTGGCGCTGTGGCAGCAGCAGCGGCCGCGCATCGCCGAACTTCACCAGCGTGCCGAAGCGCTGCATCGCCAATTGCAGGGTGAAGCACCGGCGTTGCGCCTGTGCCATACCGACCTGCACGCGGGCAACCTGCTGATGGGGCAGGACGATGCACTGCACCTGATTGACTGGGACGGACTGGCACTGGCCCCGCGCGAGCGCGACCTGATGTTTGTCGGCGCCGCAGTGGGTGGTCGCTGGGGGCGCGAGCATCCGCTGGGCTTCGCCGAAGGCTATGGCAGCGACCTGGGCGATCCGCGCTGGATTGCGTGGTATCGACACTGGCGCATCCTGCAGGACCTGATCGAATTCGAGCAGATGCTGCTGGGCCCCGGCGCGGCGCAGCGCTCGTTGCAGCAGCACCGGCAAGCACTGCATTACCTGGGCGAGCAGTTCGCGCCGGGCAATGTGTTCGATGCGGCCGAGCGCGCGTACCAGGTGCTGTAGGGGGTCCGGCCGGGCTGCGCCCGGCACCCGCGGTAGTGCCGGCCGCTGGCCGGCAACCTCAACAGCAACAGCCGAAGCAACAGCAACAGCCGGCTCTGCACTATCTGTGGGTTTGGCGGGGCGGTGTCGGATTGCGGGGACGCCGTAAACCCATCCATGGGGGCTTGGCCGCGGCATCCATGCCGCGGACACCCCGCAATCCGACACCGCCCCGCCTTCGACAATTCCCCGCTGCTGTTGGTGGGTGTCGACCTTGGTCGACGCGTAGATCCACGCCATGCGTGGATGCTCTTCGTTCAATTGTCGAAATATTCGATTTAGATGGAAATTCATCCACGCATGGCGTGGATCTACGACAGATCGCGGAAAACTGTCGAAGGCGGGGTGGGTCCGGTTGCGGGGGCGTGAGCGCCATGGATGGCGCGACCGAGCCTCCATGGACGGATTTACGGCGTCCCCCGCAACCGGACTCACCCCGCCATCCCACGGAATGCCCGCTGTTGCTGTTGCTGTTGAGGTTGCCGGCCAGCGGCCGGCACTACCGCAGGTGCCGGGCGCAGCCCGGCCGGAACCCTTACTCTGCCGGCTTGGCCGCTGCGCTCGCGGCGACGCTCGCTGCACGCCGTGAAAGCACTGCTTCGCGATGGGCGATGTAGGCGTTGGCGGCGAGGATGATGCCGGCGCCAATGATCGTCCAGCGATCCACCGTCTCTGCGAACAACAGCCAGCCACACAAGGTCACCAGCGGCAGTTGCAGGAAGCTGATCGGGGTCAACGCGGAGACTTCGCCCAGGCGCAGTGCGCGTGTCCACAGCAACTGGCCGATGGTGCCCAGCACGCCGGTGGCCAGCAGCCAGAGCCAGGCGATGCCGGTGGGCCAGACCCACACGAACAAGGCCGGTATCAGCGACAGCGGCACCCAGAACACGTAGGTGTAGAGCACCACGGTGTCGGCGCTGTCGATACGGGTGAGCTGCTTGATCTGGATCGCCACCAGCGAGCTGAGCACGGCGGCGGCCACGGCGATCAGGCTGCCGGACGTGAAGCCGGCCGTGCCCGGCCGCACGATCACCAGCACGCCGATAAAGCCGACCACCACCGCTGCCCAGCGCCGTACGCGTACCGTTTCGCCCAGCCACAGCACCGCCGCGATGGTGACGAACAACGGGGTGGAGTAGGACAGCGAAACGGCCTGTGCCAGGGGCAGGTGGCCCAACGCCCAGAACGCGCACAGCATCGAGCCCAGGCCGATCGCGCTGCGCAGGAAATAGCGCGGCAGCTGCTGGGTCTTCAACGGTGCATGGCCTGGGCGCAGCAGCATCGGCAGCAGGGCGAGCAGGCCGAAGGCATTGCGGAAGAACGCCACTTCCTGGGTCGGCACGTAGCGGGTGGCGTAGCGGATCGCCACCGCCATCAGTCCAAACGCCATGGTGCTGCCGAGCATCAGCAGCGCCGCCCGCAATGGGGTGGCGCTGGCGGGTAGGGCGGGTGTGCTCACCACTGTGCGCCGAGCAGGCGGGGCTCCGGTTCGATCGGCACGCCGAACTTCTCCAGTACCGAGGCGGAGATCCGCCGTGCCAGCGCCAGCAGTTCAGTGCCGGTGGCGTTGCCGTGGTTGACCAGCACCAGCGCGTGGCTGGGCGCAACGCCGGCATCACCTTCGCGGAAGCCCTTCCAGCCACAGGATTCGATCATCCAGGCCGCCGAGACCTTGCGGCGGTCATCACGGTCCGCCGGGAACACCGGCAGCTCGGGGAAGTGCTGCAGCAGCACCTCCACCTGTTCCAGCGGCAGCACCGGGTTCTTGAAGAAGCTGCCTGCGTTGCCCAGTACGTCGGGGTCGGGCAGCTTGCGGCGACGGATCGCGATCACCGCATTGGCCACGTCCACCGCGCTCGGCAGTTCCACGCCCTGCGCCTGCAGTTCTTCGCGGATGCCGGCGTAGCCCATGCGCAGGTCGTGCAGCAGCGGCAGTTTCAGTTCAATGGCGGTGATCAGGTAGCGGTCCGGCTGCTGCTTGAACACGCTGTCGCGGTAGGCGAAGCCACACTGTTCGTTGTCCAGCCGTACCCAGGTTTTTTCCTGGCAGTCCCAGGCCTCTACGGTCTGGATGAACTCGCCGACCTGCGCGCCATAGGCGCCGATGTTCTGGATCGGCGATGCGCCGGCGGTGCCGGGAATCAGCGCCAGGTTTTCCAGGCCGGACAGGCCTTCCTGCAGCGACCACATCACCAGCCCGTGCCAGGACACGCCGGCTCCAGCGCGGATCACGGCGTGGTCGGCACGGTGTTCGAGGAAACTGATTTCGCGGTTGCCGAACACCAGCACGGTGCCGGGCAGGTCTTCGGCGATCAGCACATTGCTGCCGCTGCCAAGCACCAGCAGCGGGCCATTGGCCACTTCCGGCAACGCCAGAACCTCCGGCAGCAGCGCGGCGTCGTGCAGTTCCAGCAACTGCGCTGCGCTGGCCTGCACGTGGAACGTGTTCAGGGCCTGCAGTGGCGCGTTGTGGGTGAGGGTCCAGCGCAGCGGTGCTGCAGCGTTGTTGGTGTCATCCATGGGCGTGCTCACAGGGGTGCCACCGCGCCGCGGCTGGGCGCCTCTCGTCGGCGGCGGATCGCCTCCACGCAGTCGGCGACCAATGCCGGGCCCTTGAAGATCAGGCCGCTGTAGCACTGCACCAGCGCCGCACCGGCGGCCATCTTGGCCACGGCGTCGGCACCGGACAGGATGCCGCCGACACCGACCAGCGGCACTGATTCGGGCAGGCGTGCACGCAGGCGGCGCAGTACCAGGGTGGACTGTTCCAGCACCGGTGCGCCGGACAGCCCGCCGGCTTCATTGGCCAGCGGATCGCCGGCAACCCGACTGTGGTCGATGGTGGTGTTGGTGGCGATCACGCCGTCCACCTGCAGTTCGCCAAGTACGCGCGCGGCGGCATCGATGTCGCGCTCGCTGAGGTCCGGGGCCACCTTCACCAGCATTGGCACGCGTCGGCCATGCTGCGCGGCCAGCGCTTCCTGGCGCTCACGCAGCTGGCTGACCAGCTGCCGCAGCGCGGTCTCTTCCTGCAGCTCGCGCAGGCCGGCCGTGTTGGGCGAGGAAATGTTGACGGTGATGTAGTCGGCCAGCGGGTACACCTTGTCCATGCAGGCGATGTAGTCATCGGCCGCCTGTTCGTTGGGGGTGTCCTTGTTCTTGCCGATGTTGATGCCGAGCAGGCCGCGCCGGTTGCGCGCGCGTTCGACGTTGCGCACCAGCGCATCCACGCCGGCGTTGTTGAAGCCCATGCGGTTGATGATCGCGTTGTGCGCAGGCAGCCGGAACAGGCGCGGCTTGGGATTGCCGGCCTGCGCTCGCGGCGTGATCGTGCCGATCTCCACGAAGCCGAAGCCCAGCGCGAACAGTGCATCGATGTGCTCGCCATTCTTGTCCAGGCCGGCAGCAAGGCCGACCGGATTGGGGAACGTCAGCCCGAACACCGTGCTGGGCATCGGCGCGATGCGTGCGGCCACCAGCGGCGTGGTGCCGGTGCGATAGGCCAGGTCCAGAGCGGACAGGCCAAGACCGTGGGCGCGTTCGGCGTCGAGCGAGAACAGGAAGGGGCGGGCAAGCGAATACATGCGTTGGTTTCAGTCCAGCGTGCCGAGGAAGGCTCGGGTTCGATATTCAAAAGCGACCTGGCCGTCGACCGCGTGGGCGGCGAACAGATCCTGCAGCGCAGCCAGCATCGGCGCGTGGCGCGGATGGCCGGGCTGCGGCGCGTAGGAAGAAGACAGCAGGCGCCCGCGCAGGGCGTCCAGGTCCAGGTGCTGCACGTTCGGCAGCTGCACCATGCCGCGCAGGCCGGAGCCGAACCAGGCCTGCATGGTGGCGTCGTCCTGGTAGCGTTCGGCCACGGCGGTGTAGTCGGTGCCGTAGTCCAGCAGCAGCTGTTCGTAGCCGACCAGGAACGGGCTGGCATCGAGCAGGCGCGAATTCCAGTAGATCAGCGCCAGGCCGCCCGGGCGCAGGATGCGCTGCCACTCGGCGCGCACGGCTACGGTGTCGAACCAGTGGAAGGCCTGCGCGGCGCCGACCAGATCAACGCTGGCATCGGCCAGCCCGGTGGCCTCGGCGCGCCCGTCGACGGCGGAGAACTGCGGATACTGCGGCGCCAGCCAGTGCTTGGCGGCGGCGCGCATCGCCGCGTTGGGTTCGACGGCGACCAGTGGATGGCCGGCGGCCAGGAACTGCCGGCTGGAGATGCCGGTGCCGGCGCCGATGTCAGCGACACGCGCGCTGGTTGCCACTGCCATGGGGCCATGCAGCCAGTCCATCAGGGCAGGCGGATAGTCCGGGCGGTAGCGGACATAGTCCGCGACGCGGCTGCTGAAGCGTTCAGTGCTGTCGGCGGAGGTCATCGTGCTTTCACCAGCGCAGTCCAGGTTTGGCGTCGGCGCCGGCGGCCACCATCGCGAAGATCAGGATGGCCACCAGGCCCACCGCAGCGAGGATGTTGAGCCAACCCATGATCAACCCGGCCAGGGCCATACCATCGCCGTCCTGTTCGCCGGCGCGGCGGCGGATCTCGGCGCGGGCCAGGTGCCCGGTGATGATGGCAACAAGGGCAGCGACACCCGGCAGCACGGTCCAACTGCAGATGCCCGCGATCAGGCTGACCACGGCCAGGGCGTTGCTCTGTCGGGGTGGCACGCTCATCGAGTCCTCCGTGGCAGTGCCGACATGATAGTGCGTCTGCCCCGGCAATCCCATGGTCCGGCCAATGCAAGGCTGCCAGGCAAGGTTGGCAACCATCGGAGCCGAGCGCGGGGTGGCTTTGGCAGGCGCCGACCTTGGTCGACGAATGCGGCGCCAACCAAGGTTGGTAGCTACCGAGGGATCGGCTAGCCCATCAGCACCTGGCCGCCATCGACATTGAGCACGTGGCCGGTGATCCAGCGCGCCAGCGGCGAGCACAGGAACAGCGCGGCATCGGCGATCTCGCGCGGCTGCCCGAAGCGGCCGAACGGAATCTTCGCCAGGGTGCCGTGGTACAGGGCGGGATCTTCGACACGACGTCGATCCCAGAGGCCATCGGCAAATTCGATCGAGCCCGGTGCGATGGCGTTGACCCGGATACGGTCCGGCGCCAGCGCCAGGGCCTGCGACGTCGTGTAGTGCGACAGCGCGGCCTTGGCCGCCGCATACGGTGCGCCGCCGGGACGCGGTTGCTGCGCGGCGATCGAGGACAGATTGAGGATGCAGGCATCGGACGAGGCACGCAGCCACGGCAGCGCAAGGCGCGATGCGCGGACCGCCGCCATCAGGTCGATCTGCAGGCTGGCGGCCCAGCCGTCTTCGTCATCGGCCATGCCGTAGCCGGTGGCGTTGTTGACCAGCACATCGATGCCGCCGAGCGCATCGGCAGCGGCCTGCAGCCAGGCGCCGATGCGGCCGAGGTCGCCCAGATCGGTGGCGAAGGTGTGCAGCTGCGTGCCCTGGGCCTGCGCATCGGCCTGCAGGGCGTCAAGCCCCGCCTGCCCGCGGGCGCAGGCCGAGACCTGCGCACCGGCGCGGGCGAAGGCCAGCGCCAGTTCGCGGCCGATGCCCTTGCTGCCACCGGCGATCAGCACCCGGCGGCCGGTGAAATCGAGGGTCGGAGCCCCTGTGGGGATCCGACCCTGAGTGGTCGGCACGGCATGGGTCGGATCCCCGGAGGGGCTCTGACCCATGTGCATGGCCGGACCGTTTGCCATCACAGGTCGAACTTGATGCCCTGGGCCAGCGGCAGCGAATCCGAATAGTTGATGGTGTTGGTCTGGCGGCGCATGTAGACCTTCCATGCATCCGAACCGGACTCGCGACCACCGCCGGTGTCCTTCTCGCCACCGAAGGCGCCACCGATTTCCGCGCCCGAGGTGCCGATGTTGACGTTGGCGATGCCGCAGTCCGAACCGGCCGCCGACAGGAAGCGCTCGGCGGTCTTCAGGTTGGTGGTGAAGATCGACGAGGACAGGCCCTGCGGCACGCCGTTCTGCATGTCGATGGCTTCGTCCAGCGTGCTGTACTTCATCACGTACAGGATCGGCGCGAAGGTCTCGTGCTGCACCACTTCATCGCTGTTCTTCAGGCCGGTGACGATGGCCGGCAGCACGAAGTTGCCGGGGCGGTCGATGCGCGTGCCGCCGGTTTCGATGGTGCCGCCGCTGGCCTTGGCCTTTTCGATGGACGCCAGGAACTGCTGCACGGCACCGTCGCTGTTGAGCGGGCCCATCAGGTTGGCCGGGTCGGTCGGATCGCCGATCTTGCCTTCCACCTGCTTGTACGCCTTGACCAGCGTGGCCAGCACGTCGTCATGGATGGATTCGTGCACGATCAGGCGGCGGGTGGTGGTGCAGCGCTGGCCGGCGGTGCCGACCGCACCGAACACGATGCCGGGAATGGCCAGCTTCAGGTCGGCGGTTTCGTCGAGGATGATCGCGTTGTTGCCGCCCAGTTCCAGCAGGCAGCGGCCAAGGCGGTGGGCGACCTTCTCGGCGACCGTGCGGCCGACCTGGGTCGAGCCGGTGAAGCTGATCAGCGGCACGCGCTTGTCGGCCACCATTTTTTCCGACAGCGCGGTACCTGCGTCGTTGATCAGGAAGAACAGGTCCGGGAAACCTGCATCGCGCAGCGCTTCATTGCAGATGCGCATCGAGGCGATGGCGGTCAGCGGGGTCTTGTTGGACGGCTTCCACAGGCAGATGTCGCCGCAGATCGTGGCCAGGAACGAGTTCCATGCCCACACCGCCACCGGGAAGTTGAACGCGCTGATGATGCCGACCAGGCCGAGCGGCTGGTACTGCTCGTACATGCGGTGGCCGGGGCGCTCGGAATGCATGGTGTAGCCGTACAGCATGCGGCTCTGGCCCACGGCGAAGTCGGCGATGTCGATCATCTCCTGCACTTCACCGTCGCCTTCAGGCTTGCTCTTGCCCATTTCCAGCGCGACCAGCGAACCCAGCGCATCCTTGTGCTTGCGCAGCGCTTCGCCGCACAGGCGCACGGCTTCACCGCGACGCGGGGCCGGCGTGGTGCGCCAGACCTTGAAGGCTTCCTGGGCGCGCGCGATGACGGTTTCGTACTCGGCTTCGGTGGTGGCGCGGACCTGCGCGATCGGCTCGCCCGTGGTCGGATTGATCGGGGTGATCAGTTCACCGCCGGTAGCGCTCGACCACTCCCCGTTGCCCAGGTAGGTGCCAGCGTTGATCGCGTCCAGACCAAGGGACTTGAGCAGCTCGGAAGACATGCAGACTCCTGTGTTTCGTTACGTTGTGTTTGGTGCCGCCGCGGGCAGGTGGGGGCGCGACGAACTGAGCCGCCGATGGTAGCAGAGCGCCCGGACTGGCCATGGTGCGCCGCGCCAGTGGCAATGGTGTGGCAGATGAAAGCTTGGAGGGCAGGGCGGCTTGCCTGTAAACTTGGCGGCTGCATGGCCCCGTAGCTCAGCTGGATAGAGCGTCCCCCTCCTAAGGGGAAGGTCGCCCGTTCGAATCGGGCCGGGGTCACCATAATCAATGGCTTAGGCCATTCGGCGCATAGCGTCTACTCCACTGTTTTCGGCATATCCATGCCGTTTGGTCACAGTAGTCACAGTCGGTCTGCGTCTGCGAATCTATCTGGCAGGAAGCCGAGCGCGCGGGGTGTCCTTCATGAGCGTGGCGCGAATGGCGGCGAGCCTTTCCGCCGACGTTCGGGCGGAGCGCATCACGGCATCGATGCCAGGCTTCCAGCGGGTCAGCTTTTCGGTTTCGTGGTTCCAGTGGAGGATGTCCCGTATCGCGACGCCGTCCACAACCCGCATCACCAGATGGTTGCCGGTTCCATTCGACGCGAGCGCCACAAGATCAAGTGATCGAAGGTGCATTCCCCACGCACCGCGCAGGTTCTCATACGTGACCGATCCGGCCGTCTTCCGCGGGTTGCCAGGGTCAAAGACCGGGAAAAATCGCCACCCACCCGGTAGCTCGGTGCCGTTGTGCGTGAGCCAGACGGCCCTGAGTTCAACTGGAAACACAACGCACAGCTCCCGCTCTGCCTCATCAATGAGCGCCGCAGTGGCAACGGTGGTACCTCCCGGCATCGTCGTCTCCTTTGTTCGGGACTGCCGATTGTACGAAACGAGCATCGGGCCGGGGTTGCCAAAATCAATGAGTCAGGCAAGCGCAGTGGCGTGCAATTCCCACTGTTTCCCGCATATCCACAGGATTTGGTCCCAATGGTCCCAGCGGCGCCGGTCAGTACCGGAGCTTCGCCACGGCGCCATCATCGCCTTCAGGCGTCAAATGGGCGTAGTACTTCTCGGTCTTGGCGTAATCAGCGTGCCCGGCCAGGATCTGCACCCTTCGCAACGGCACCCCGGCCATGACCATGTGGGCGCAGAAGGTGTGCCGTAGCCGGTGGAGGCTGCCGCCGATTCCCGCACGCTTGGCATCCGAGGCGAACCAGTCGGATACCGTGTCCTTGTGCACGGCGACGAGCGGATCGGGTAGGTGGCGCAGCGCCCAGCGCGCATACCGATTCAGTGGCACCTCGCGCCACTTGCCCGACTTCGTGCGTCCCTGGTCATCTTCGTCCGGATCGCTCTCGACCCTGAGCCTGCGCCCGGCCACCGAGTCCTTGCCCAGTCCGACCAGCTCCCCGCGGTACAATCCCGTGTGGGCCATGAACACCCATAAGGGGCGCCCGGCGGGGGTTCGCACGGTACAGCTTCCGCATCGCCGCCCGGTCGTAGATCCGCGGCGAGCTGAAGCAGCCGCGCGACGGCAGCCAGCACTATCTGATTCACAAGATCGGCCATCTGATGATCGACAACGTGGAAGGTTGGGAGCAGCTGGACCCGCATGACGCTGTGAAGCGTCTGCCCACGTCGGGCGCATGGACGCGCGCCCGCAACAGCGCCGGCGCCATGGATTACGTCCTGCAGCCTGTCCAGCCTTCGCAGTTTGCCGTTGTTGCCGGCTGGCTCGACTCACCTGAGGCGACCCTGCGCTGGGCAGGTCCCGGCATTCCCTTCCCCTTGCCTGCCGAAGCCTTCGCCGCTGCATTGGCGTTGCCTTCGCGTCCGGGCTGGACACTGCAGGATGCCGACGGCACCTGCCTGGGCTTCGGCCAGTATTGGCAGACAACACCTGACAGCATGCACATCGGGCGCATCATCGTGTCGCCGCAGGCGCGCGGCCGTGGCCTGGGCCGGGAATTGATGACCGCATTGTGCGCCGAAGCCCTTCGCAGCAGCGCTGCCGTGCAACTGACGTTGAAGGTCTATAGGGACAATCAGGCGGCCGTGGCGCTGTACCGCGACCTCGGCTTCGTCGCCAGCGAAGACGCCTCCACGCCTGAGCTGCTGTTCATGGCATGCCGTACAACCTGAGCGGGAAAGGGCAGGGCTCTGCACTCCCGCTGCACATCCTGTGCACGCGCTGCTGCAAGCGGACTCGGCAGTCTGGTGCCGTCCCCATCGGTTGCCTAGGAGCGCCCCCATGAATACCCCCGGCACCCCCAAGCCTTCCTGGCGCCAGCGCAACGTGCTGCTGACCGTCGCCGCCGTGCTGCTGGTGATCGTGCTGATCCTGCTCTTCGTTCCCTGGTA
The DNA here is from genome assembly GCF_000632045.1 of Stenotrophomonas sp. RIT309. Taxonomy (NCBI): domain Bacteria; kingdom Pseudomonadati; phylum Pseudomonadota; class Gammaproteobacteria; order Lysobacterales; family Lysobacteraceae; genus Stenotrophomonas; species Stenotrophomonas sp. RIT309. The sequence goes on along the minus strand of NZ_JFYS01000013.1, from coordinate 28,429 downwards.
GAAGTGCGGTGGCCGCCAGGCGCGGCGCGATCCCCCTTCCACTTCAGCTCCCGCCGGTAGCCCATGGCCCGGCGGTTTTTCCGTGTGCGCCCCCGCCGGACGCGTCGCTCCGGCTCCGAAAATGCGTGACGAATTGCCGGAAAGGGCGGTCCGCCTGCCGGATCCGTGCACGAGGCACGGGAGGGCGGTTGCTACAACTGTGTTCGTGGGGCCGGCGCCAGATTTGGCAAACTTAAATGTGACCTGCATCACACAATTGTTCGTATTGTGTTATCTTCGTCACAGTTTTGCGAACCTGACCAACAGGGTCCAGGGACGGTTGTAGTCGCCACGGAACCGGCAGACACGCATTCGTACGCGTCTCCGGGTCCGGCAGAACCCTCCCCGGTACCCACTGAACAGCGGCTCCCCTGTGGGGCTGATGACGGGGAAAAACCAACATGTGGCAGTCGACGACGTCGCGCATCAGCGCGGGCGGTGAATCCGTTCATCCTGAAAAAAGTGCACATCCCGGCCGGACCGGGCGATGGCTGGCCGCCGGTCTGCTGTTGCTGCTGCTGTCGGTGGTGCTGCCATCGTCGGCCTGGGCTGCGGCCTACGCGACCGGCGGCACCAGCCCGTACCGCAACACGGTGCTGTGGCTGACCTGGGGGGGCGGCACGGACCTGGGCACTGCCGGGGTCACGCTCAACAATGGTGATACCTCGTCGATCTCGATGCCGGTGGCCGCGGGCATCAACCTCAGTGTCAGCTGCAGTCTGGCCAACATCAGTGGCGGCGGACTCCTGCAGAGCTATCGCCCGGGCAACTTCAGCGGCGACAGCCTGGACGACCTGTACAACGTCGGTGGCACTGGCGGCGCGAATCAGCTGATCGCGGGCATCTCGCGCAGCACGGGTACATCCTCTTTCGAAATCAACTGCGTCTCGACCCTGGGCGGCGCGCCGTATCGCCTGCGCGGCGTGGTGATGGCCGACGCCGAGTCGATCAACAACAGCGGCGAGTTCGTCGAAGCCAGTGCACTGGGCACCTGGAACGTGGTGGAGATGCGCAAGAACCTCAGCGCAGGTGCCTACAACGTGACCAAGTCCAGCAGCGGCGGCAACAGCGTGATCCGCTTCGGGCCGGGCAACGACAACAACACCGCTGCGGTCACCTTCCTCAACTTCGACAACGCCGCACACGCGCCGGGCAACCTTGCGGTGAACATGGGCTTCTCGATGCGCGGCGGCGGCACCACCGCCATCGCCATCGGCCTGCTGGTGCCGTATGCCGACTTCGGCGATGCGCCGCAGAGCTACGGCGACGCCATGCATGTGGTGGACGATCTGCAGTTCCGCCCGGATGGCCTGCCGGTCAACGCCACCCCCACCAACATCAACACCGCAGGCTATACGCCGGGTGGCCTGGCACCGCCGCTGACCGATTTCCTCGGCACGATGGGTCCGGATACCGAGCAGAAGAGCAGCTACAGCGCCGATGCGAAGGGTGACGACAACTTCCCTTCGGGCAATCCCAACGAAGAGAACGCCTGGCCGGCGAGCTATGTGCTGACGGTGATGCAGGCCGGTACCCAGATCAGCCAACCGGTGGCGTGCGTGGGCAGCGGCAGCGTGGCCGGCTGGATCGATTTCAATCGCAACGGCACATTCGACCCGGGCGAGCGCAGCAACATCGCTGCATGCAGTGGTGGCGGGGCCAACCTGAGCTGGACCGTGCCCGCGCAGGTAAGCGCAGGCAGCAGTTACGTGCGCCTGCGCTATGCGACCAATGCGGCGCAGATCCAGCAGCCGACCGGCGTGGCCGACGACGGCGAAGTGGAAGACCACCTGATCACCATCACCGCACCCGCGCTGAAGGTGGTGAAGAGCAACAATGCCACCGGCGGCATCTGGAACTACGGCCAGGCCGGCACCCAGTACACGCTGACGATCAGCAACACCACCAACGTGCCGACCGGCAATCCGCCGAACGTGCCGGCGGGTGTCATCACTGTGCGCGACCAGTTGCCGGCAGGGATCGTCCCGAACTGGACCGGTACCCTCAGCAGTGGCAGCTGGAGCTGTACGGCGAGCGGCCAGGCGGTGAGCTGCACCAGCAGCCAGGTACTGTCGGCAGCCGGCACCGCCGGTGACAGCAGCAGCTTCACCCTGCCGGTGACCGTGTCCGCATCGGCAAGCGGCCTGTTGCGCAACCACGCCAGCGTCGGCGGTGGCTACGATCCGTTCAATGGTGGCAATCCGCCCGCACCGGGCGAGGCCTGTACCGATGCCAACCATTGCACCCGCAGCGATGTGACCGTTCCGGTTACACGGGTGAGCTACGCGAAACGCTCCAACATCGCCGGTCCGGTGGCGGTGGGGGCGACGGTGAGCTACACCGTGGATGTCACCATTGCCGACGGCAACAGCCGCGACGTGCTGACCCTGACCGATACCCTCGGCACCGGTCTGGATTTCGCCAGCGTGACCAACGCGGGCGGCTTTACCTGCAACGCGGCCAATCCGCTGGTGTGCACGCTGCCAGCGGGCACCGTGCCGGGCACCTACAGCCTGACCTATGCGGCCACCGTCAACGCGCAGGCCAGCGGCCAGGTGGTCAACACGGTGGTGGGCACCGGCACCGACTCCCACCTGCAGCAGCAACTGCACCACCACCACGCCGGTGGCGGCGCCGCGCATCTCGGTGTCCAAGGCAAGCACTACGGCCGGCCCGGTCGCAGTGGGCGACAGCGTTGCCTACACGGTGAGCGTGGTCGTGGCCGATGCGCGCACCACCGCTGCCGTCACATTGACCGATACCCTGGGCACTGGCCTGGACTTCGGCAGCATGACCAATGCCGGCGGCTTCATCTGCGTGCCCGGCAATCCGCTGGTGTGCACGCTGCCCGCCGGCACCGTGCCCGGCAGCTACGCGTTCTCCTATACCGGCGTCGTCAACGCACAGGCGGTTGGCCAGGTGCGCAATGCCGTAGTGCCGAGCGGTCCGGACAATCCGTCGTGCGTCGGCAGCTGTGATACCACTACGCCACTGGCCAGCCCGCAGGTCAGCTACGCCAAGCTGGCCTCCACCGGTGGACCGGTACGGGTGGGCGACAGCATCGGCTATACGCTGAGCGTGACCGTTGCGCGTTCGCGCACCACCGATGTGGTCACCCTGACCGATACGCTGGGCAGCGGCCTGGACTTCAGCAGCGTGACCAGCGCGGGCATCTTCACCTGCAATGCCGCCAATCCGCTGGTGTGCACGCTGCCTGCAGGGACGGTGCCGGGCACCTACAGCCTGAGCTACTCCGCCACGGTCAATGCGCAGGCCAGTGGCACGGTGCGCAATGCCGTGCTCGGCACCGGCACCGACACGCCCTCGTGCACGACCAACTGCGATACCACCACGCCGGTGGCGACGCCGGGCGTGAGCTATGCCAAGTCGGTGAACAGTGCCGGCCCCGTGTCGGTGGGTGACAGCCTGGCCTACACCTTGACCACGGTGGTGACCAACTCGCGCACCACCGACGTGGTGACGCTGACCGATACGCTGGGCAGCGGCCTCGATTTCGGCAGCGTGACCAGTGCCGGCGCCTACACCTGCAACGCGGCCAACCCGCTGGTGTGCACGTTGCCGGCCGGCACTGCGCCAGGCAGCTACAGCCTGTCGTACTCCGCAGTGGTCAACGCCCAGGCCACCGGCCAGGTGACCAACGCGGTGCTCGGCAGCGGTGGCGACAACCCGAGCTGCACCGTCAACTGCGATACCACCACCCCGGTGGCTGGCAGCCAGATCGACTATCGCAAGACCTCGGCCGCGGCCGGCTCGGTCAAGGTGGGTGACAGCATCGCCTACACCCTGACCGCTGTGGTCAGCCGCTCGCGCACGACCGCTGTATTCACCCTGACCGACACCCTGGGGCAGGGCCTGGACTTCGGTTCAGTCACCGCCACCACGGGCTTCACCTGCAATGCCGCCAACCCGCTGGTGTGCACGTTGCCGGCCGCCACCGCACCTGGCACCTACACGGTGAACTACACCGCGACGGTGAACGCGCAGGCCAAGGGCAGCGTCAGCAACGCCGTGCTTGGCAGCGGCACCGGTACCAACACCTGTGCCACCGACTGCACCACCACCACCCCGGTGCTGGCGGCGACGGTCACCTACCGCAAGTCCTCCAGCACGGCATCGCCGGTCAACATCGGCGATGCGGTGGACTACAGCGTCGAGGTGGTGGTCGCCAACTCGCAGACCACCGACGTGTTCACCCTGACCGATACCCTGGGCGCAGGCCTGGACCTGCAGTCGGTGACCCAGCCGGGCGCCTTCACCTGCAATGCCAGCAATCCGCTGGTGTGCACGTTGCCGGCAGGTACCGCACCCGGCACCTACACGCTGGGCTACCGCGCGCAGGTCAACGCGCAGGCCAGTGGCAGCGTCCGCAACGCGGTGCTGGGCAGTGGCGGCGATACCCCCAGCTGCTCGGGAACCTGCAGCACCGAGCACGTGCTGGCCGAGCCGCGCGTGGTGCTGGAAAAATTGTCCGGCCCTGCAAGTGGCAGTGAAGTGCGTCCGGGTGACCGGTTGCGCTACACCCTGCGGGCCACCGTAGAGCGCGCCTCGCTGCGCCAGCCGTTGCAGCTGCTGGATACGCCCGATGCGGGCCTGAGCGTGGACACGCTGCCGGCAGGCTGCGTGCAGCAGGGCACCGACATCGTCTGCACCCTGCCGGCCGGTACGCCGGTGGGGCAGCATGAATTCGTCTACCAGGCCATCGTCAACCAGGAAGCACGCACGGAAGTGCTCAACCGCCTGCGCGGCCAGTACCCGGATGGCTCGCCGCCACCGGAATGCACCACCTGCGAAACGCGGCACAAGGTGATCTCGGACTTCGCGCTGCGCATCACCAAGACTGCCAACCCGCGGCTGGTGAAGGTGGGCGACCTGGTGCGCTACCAGCTGGTGGTCGAGAACGTCGGCAGCAGCCATTGGCGCGACGGCGTGGTGGTCGATACGCCGCCGCCGGGCTTCAGCTATGTGGATGGCTCGATGCGCGTGGCCGACGACGACGGCGCGTTCTCGCTGGGCGGTAGCCAGACCCCGCTGCGCATCGGCGCGGTCGACATCGCCGTGGGCCGCAGTGCCACCATCACCTACCTGTTGCGGGTGGGCGCGGGCGTGCGTGCCGGCAACCACATCAACCAGGCCGTGGCTACTGCCGGCGACGGCACGCCGCTGTCGAACGTGGCGACCGCAGAGGTGCGCATGGATGCCGACCCGCTGCTGGAAGACAGCCTGGTGTTCGGCACCGTGTTCGATGACCGCGACGGCGACGGCTGGCAGGACAGTGCGGAACTGACCGGTGTTCGCGTGCAGGGCGGTTTCGCGCCTGCCGCGTACGTGCCGGGTTCGACAACGCTGGATCGTGGCGATGGACCGCAGCCGTTGGCCGATGCCAGCGCGCCCCTGCTGCATGGCGTGCAGGTGGGCGTGGTACACGGCTTGGCGTCTACGTCGGACACGGTCGAGAGCCATCAGGTGGTGATCCGCCAGCGCCTGCGCGAACTGTCCTTCACCGATGATTTCGTGCTGGAAAGCGCCCAGGGCCATCGCCTGCAGCTGGATGCGCAGGGTGTGGCAACCGTGCAGCGCAGTGGCGAGGCGGCCAAGGGCCTGACCGCAGCCGAGCCGGCCGTGCATCGCGAGATCGCGCGGGTGGCCGAGGGCTATGAAGTGGCCTACGTGATCAGCAACAGCGGCATCCAGGAGCAGGGCATTCCCGGCGTGCGCCTGGCCACCGTGGAGGGCCTGCTGATCGAAACTGATCCGTTCGGTCGTTACCACCTGGCCGATGTGCACGGTGGCGATGCGCGGTTGGGCCGCAACTTCATCGTCAAGCTGGACCCGGCAACAGTGCCGGCGGGTTCCAGACTGACCACCGAGAATCCGTTGCTGCGGCGGGTTACCCAGGGCGTGCCGACCCGCTTCAGCTTCGGCGTGCGCCTGCCGCCGTCGCCGCAGGCGTCCGCCGAGCGCGCCGAACTGGCCTTGGGCGAAGTGTTGTTCGCCCCGGGCAGCAGCGAGCTGCGTGCCAGCTATCGTCCGGTGCTGGCGAAGATGGCCGAGGTGGTCGATCGCTATCAGGGCGGTGACGTGGTGATTGCCGCCAACGGCGAAAGCCAGGCATTGGCCTTCGCCCGTGCGGTGGCCGTGCGTGATGCGCTGCAGGCCGAAGTGGCTGAAGGTTCGCGCGCTGGCCTGACGGTGCAGCTGCGTACCGACGTGCGCGATCCGCACTCGCTGGTCGCTGGCGTTGATGCCGGCGGCGCGCTGCTGGGCAACGTGCTGTTCGACACCGACAAGGCGGTGATCCGCGAGGAGTTCAAGCCGCTGCTGGCCGCCATCGCCGCGCGCCTGGAGCAGATGGGGGGCGGCCAGGTCAGCCTGGTCGGCCATACCGATGTGCGTGGCGGCCACGCCTACAACCAGGCGTTGGGCCTGCGCCGTGCCAATGCCGTGTTCGAAGCGCTGCGCGTGCAGCTCAGCCCTGCCGTGCAGCAACGCCTGCGCGTGCGCAACGAGGAGACCGCCGCCACCCGCGCGGCGGCCCACCAACAGGAGGCCCGCCGATGAGCGCCCATCACTCTGTCGTCCGGCGTCCCGCCCGCCTGCACCGCGCTGCGTTGTACCAGGCACTGCTGCTGGGTCTGGCAGCAACCGCACAGGCCGCGCCGCCGCCGGGCAACGACGCGTCCATCGATGGCGCGCCCATCCACTGCGAGGGCAACCAGTGCAGCGCCGAGGGCGACCTGCTGTTCACCCTGCGCTCGCGCAGCTTCGATGAGCCGGTGACCGAAGGCACGTCGACGCGCTCGTCATCGCAGGTGCTGCAGCCGGACCGGCGCGTAAGCGTGGCGCTGGACGAGCCGGGCAAGGCGACCGTCCGCGGTGAATTCATGATCCGCCTGCCGGAAGGTGGCGCGATCTGGGCCACCGAAGACCCGGCCATGGGCCAGCCCGAGCTGTCGATCTCGGCGCCGGGCATGGTGGCGTTCGACCAGGGCCGCATCGTGCGTCCGGTCGAATTCTTCGTGCGTGGCAACTACACCGCGTTCATCAAACGTCTGGAGGTCAGCCTCTACCGCGGCAGCGACAGTGACCGGGTCGCGCCATTGGCGACCTTTGAACTGCCTGTGGCTGCGGTCGGGCAGGGCAGTTGGGACGGTACGCTGCCGGCGTCCACGCCGCTGCGTCGTGGCGACCGCCTGGTCTATGTGCTGCGCGCGTACGATGCCGAGGGCAATGTCGATGAGACCTCGGCACAGTCCATGCAGCTGGTGACGCTGGCCGAAGTGGAGCGTGGCAACCAGCAGCTGCGTGACGCCCTGGAAGATCGCCGCGGTACTGCCGTCGATGCCAACCAGGCCGCTTCGTTGTCGCTGCTGGAGCAGGTGTTCGACAGCAATGGTCTTCGCCAGCAGAACATCCCGGTGTACGGCTCGCGCGTGCGCCTGCGGGGCCGTGACCTGCCGCTTGGCGCGGCACTGAACATCAATGGCGAAAGCTATCCGCTGGACCAGGACCGCAAATTCGCCGCTGAATACCTGATGCCGATCGGTCACCACGTGTTCGACGTGCGGGTGGAGCGGCCCGACGCGCCGGCGATCGCACGCACGCTGGAGGTGGATGTCAGCGGCAGCTATCTGTTCGGTGTGGGCCTGGCCGATGTCACGGTGTACCAGAACAAGGCCAGTGGTGCGGGCCGCGATGTCGCCCGTGGCGAGCGCGATGACGATGTGCTCAGTGACGGGCGCCTGGCGTTCTATTTGAAGGCCAAGACGCGTGGCCGCTATCTGTTGACGGCGCAGGCCGATACCCAGAACCGGCCGCTGGACGAACTGTTCACCGGTTTCACCACGGCCGATCCGCAGGACCTGTTCCGCAGCCTGGACCCGGACCTGTATTACCCCACCTATGGCGACGATTCGCTGACCCAGCGCGACGTCGACAGCATGGGCCGCTTCTACCTGCGCATGGACTGGGACAAGAACCAGGCGCTGTGGGGCAACTACAACACCGGGCTGAGCGGCACCGAGTACGCCCAGTACGTGCGTTCGCTGTACGGTGCGGCGCTGTCGTGGCGCTCACGCGGCGCCAACGCCTGGGGCGATGCGCAGACCGAACTGCGTCTGTTCGGTTCGCAGGCCGAGACCGCGCCGGGCCACAGCGAGTTCATCGGCACCGGCGGCAGCCTGTATTACTTGCGCCACGCCAGCATCCTGCGCGGCTCGGACCAGGTGGTGCTGGAGATCCGTGACCGCACCACCGGCCGTGTCGAACAGCGGGTGTCGCTGGTGCGCGGTGCCGACTACGAGATCGACGCGCTGCAGGGGCGCATCCTGCTGACCCGGCCGCTGGCCCAGGTCAGCCGCGAGAACCTGCGCCGGATCAGCCGCGACGTGCCGCTGGATGGCTACGAGCAGCGCCTGATCGTCGACTACGAATGGGTGCCGACCGGCTTCGACAATGACGACATCACCGCTGGCGTGCGTGGCAAGCACTGGTTCGGTGATCACGTGGCGGTGGGCGCCACCTATGTGGACGAACAGCGCGCTGGGCAGGACTATTCGCTGCGCGGTGCGGACCTGACCCTGCAGGCCGGGCGTGGTACCTACCTGAAGGTCGAGCACAGCCGCAGCGAGGCGACCAGTGCGCCGGTGTTCTTCTCCGACAACGGTGGCCTGAGCTTCACCCGCCTCAACCCCGAGGGACCGCGCGAAGGCGAGGCGACCGCGGTGGAGGCACGGGTGAACCTGCGCGAGCTGGGCTGGACCCAGCGCGACTGGAGTGCCGGCGCCTGGTGGCGGCAGGTCGAGGGAGGGTATTCGGTGGGTCGCTTCGACACCGGCCAGCGCGTGCGCGAACAGGGCGCCGAACTGCTGGGCTATGTGACCGACGATTTCAGCCTGTATGCGCGTTACAGCGAAGCACGGCGTGGCAATGAATCGTTGATCCAGGCCCAGGCCACCGCCGAATGGCGGATCGGTGACAACGACCGCGTGTCGGCCGAGCTGCGCCGGGTGCAGGAAGACCGCGGCATCGGCAGCAATGCCGGTGTGCTGGCGGCAGCGCGCTACACCCATCGCATCGGCACCGCGCTGGACATCTATGGTGGCGGCCAGCTGACCGTCGATGACGATCATGGCCGCTACGCGGACAATGATGCGGTGGTCGCCGGTGGTACCTACACCTTCGCCAACCTGTCCACGATCGGCGCGGAGGCGAGCGATGGTGATCGGGGCAGTGCCGCGCAGGTCAATGCCGAGTACAAGCTGACCCCGCAGCACAGCTTCTATGGTGCGTTCACCCAGTCCACCGATCGCAGTGAATACGACCCGCTGTTCAGCCCGAATGCGCAGGATGGCTGGACGCTGGGCCAGCGCTGGCGCCTGTCCGACCAGGTCAACGTGTTCAACGAGAGCCAGTTCCTCAAATCCGGCCAGGAATCCGGCCTGGCCAACACCTTCGGCATGGATTTCTATCCGGCGGTGGGCTGGAACGCGGGCTTCACCCTCAGCGACGGCAAGCTGGATGCGAGCAGTGGCCAGGTCGATCGCAAGGCCGTCAGCCTGTCCGGCGGCCGCACGTCGCCGGGTACCGACTGGCAGAGCAAGCTGGAGTGGCGTCGCGACACCGGTGCCGAGCGCCGCACGCAATGGGTCAGCACCAACCGCCTCAGCCACCGTCTCAATGACAGCTGGCGGATCGCTGCGAGGTTCAACTACGCCGACACCGACGATGCGATCAACCCGGTGGCCGGCGCCCGCTTCATCGAGGGCAATCTCGGCTTTGCCTACCGCCCCTGGGACAATGACCGCTGGGCGCTGTTCGGCCGCTACAGCTATCTGTACGACCTGTCGACGATGGGCCAGGTCAACGGCGTGGACTACGACCAGCGTACCCAGGTGTTGTCGCTGGAAGGCGTGTACCGCATCGACCAGCGCTGGGAAGTGGCGGCCAAGCTGGCCCGCCGCGAAGGCGAGGTCCGCTATGGCCGGGGCACCGGTCCGTGGTTCGATTCAGCCACGAACTTCGGCGCCGCGCAGCTGCGCTATGACCTGTACTACCAATGGCATGGCCTGCTGGAGTACCGCCTGCTGGACGTGCGTGATGGCGGTCGCCGGCAGGGTTGGCTGGCCGGCGTGGACCGCGACGTCGGCCGCAACTTCCGGGTTGGCGTGGGCTACAACTTCACCGACTTCAGTGACGATCTGACGAAGTTCGACTACACCCACCGCGGCTGGTACCTGAACCTGGTGGGTCGCTATTGAGGACTGGGCAACGCCAGGCCATGCCTGGCGGGGCCGCGGCGGTCGCCACCCAGCCATGCCTGGCGGGCCCGCAACGGCCGCTACCCAGTAGTGCCAGGCCACGCCTGGCAGGGCCGCGGCGGTCGCTACCCAGTAGTGCCAGGCCATGCCTGGCAGGGCCGCGGCGGTCGCTACCCAGTAGTGCCAGGCCATGCCTGGCAGGGCGGCAACGGCTCAGGCCTGCCTGAGCAGCTCCACCAGCTGCCGCAGGCGGTAAGGCTTGGGCAGGAATTCCACCTGCTCGGGCAGCGGCGGCAACTGCGAGCGTGCGTAGCCGGAGGAAAGGATCATCCGCGCCTGCGGCTGGTCGCGCGCAACATGCTCGCTCAGCTCGATGCCCGACATGCCGTTGGGCATGCTGATGTCACTGAACACCACATCGAAACGCGTATCGCCCTGCAGCAGCGCGACCGCTTCCTGCGCATCGGCCGTGGTAGCCACGTCGATGCCGAAGTCGCGCAGGGCCAGGCCGATCATCTCACGCAGATCGGTCTGGTCCTCCACCATCAGTACGCGGATCGGATCATCGGTCATGGGTTGGGTTCCTCTGTGGCGGGTAGCAGCAGGCTGACCGTGGTGCCAACACCGGGCGTGGTGGACACGTCTACGAAGCCGCCGCTCTGGGTGGTGAATCCGAACACCTGGCTCAGGCCCAGGCCGCTGCCCTTGCCGATGTCCTTGGTGGTGAAGAAAGGCTCGGTCGCGCGTTCGGCGATGTCCGGGGCCATGCCGTGTCCCTCATCGCAGACGCTCAACGTCACATAGGTCCGTTGCCGGGATGTGTCGGCGTCGGGGTCCATGCGGTGCTCCAGCGCGGTGGCGATCAATACCCGGCCGCCACCTACCGTAGCGTCCGCAGCGTTGCCGACCAGGTTGGCGAGCGCGGTCTGCAGCTGCACGGTATCACTGAGTATGGCAGGCAGGCCCGCAGCCAGCGCGGTTTCCAGGGTGACGCCGGCAGGGCAGGTGGCCTGCAGGGCGGGCAACCAGTCGCGGATCCGCGCATTGATGTCCAGCGTTTCGCGGATCAGGGTCTGCCCGGTGCTGAAGGCCAGCAGCTGCCGGGTCAGCAGTGCGCCACGATCGCTGGCCGCCTGCGCGGTGGTCAACAGGATGTTGGCACGCTCGTCATCGCCCATGCGTGCCGACAGCAGGTCCAGCGCGTTGACGATGGTGGTCAGCAGGTTGTTGAACTCATGGGCAAGGCCGCGGCTGAGCTGGCCGACCGTCTCGAACTGCTGGGTCTGGCGCAGCGCCCGCTGCGCATCGCGCAGCAGCCGTTGCGCCTGCCACTGTTCGGTGATGTCGCGGGTGATCTTGACGAAGCCCACGAGCTCACCGTTCTCGACCACCGACTCGATGACCACGCTGGCACGGAAGGGAGACCCATCTCGGCGCACCCGCCAACCCTCAGCGGCATGGTGTCCGCATTCCGCCGCCAGCCGCAGCAGGCGCTGTGGCTCTCCCGTATCGCGATCAGCGGGCAGGTAGAAGCGGCCGAAGTGGGTGCCGATGACTTCTTCCGACCGGTAGCCCTTGATGCGTTCGGCGCCGGGGTTCCAGCTGCAGACGATGCCATCGGGATCGAGCAGGTACAGCGCATGGTCGCGCACGCTGTCGATCAGCAATCGCAGCTGTCGGGAAGGGTCCGTCAACACGGACGGCGTCGAAGCGGCAGCGACCACGATGAAATGCGTATTACCTCTGTCAGGCACGAGAACGTAGGCAGTGGAGTGTGAAGAGGACGTGCATGCGACGCCTGTGCCATTGGTCGTATGCGGCTGAATGCGACAAGGAGTAACATCAGTCCCCTTTTCCAAACTGGAACCGACCTGCATGCGTCCTGGTGCGACTACGCGTGACCGCTGGATCTGGATGACGTCGGCGGTACTGGTGGCGGCTACGGCCGCGCTGGAACTGGTGGTACCCCTGGGCTATGCCGTGTGGCTGGCCTATTTCATGGCCATCGGCGTCACTGTGTTCCAGCGCAGCGCCCGGGTGCCGTTCGTGGTGGCTGTCAGCGCCTGCGTACTGCTGGCGGTGGGCTACAACGTGGCGCCGGCCAGCAACAACTCATCCTTCTCGTTCGTCAACCGGTCGATCGGTGGCGCGGCTTTCCTGATGATCGCACTCATCGCCTCGCGCGCCATCCAGGCGCGACGCGAGGCGATGCGTGCGCTGTGGCTGCAGGAGGCGGAGAACGCGGTGGCGCTCAGCCTGCGCGGTGAGCTCGGGCCGGAACAGATCGCCGAAGCGGCGGTGTCGACGCTGGCGACCCAGCTGGGTGCCGATGTCGGTGCGCTCTACCGGCTGGAAGGCGGACGCCTGCAGCTGACCGGTGGGCTGGCGTTGCCGAACGGCATCCCGGCCACGTTGGGCCTGCAGGAAGGGGTGGCAGGGCAGGTGGCCCGCGACCAGCGGGCGCGGCATCTGCAGGGGGATGAAGCGGCGCCGCTGGAGCTGCAGACCAGCCTGGGGCGCGTGCCTGTGCGTGAACGGATCCTTGCCCCGGTCAGCAGCGACGGCGCGATCGTGGGCGTGCTCGAGCTGGGCCGGGCGGCGGTTGGCGAACAGCGGGCGCTGGATGACGAGCTGCTGCTGCGCTGCGCCGAGACCATCGGCATGGCCCTGCGCACCTCGATGCTGCGCGCACAGCTGGTGGTGCTGCTGGAAGAGTCGCAGCGCCAGGGCGAAGAACTGCAGGCACAGCAGGAAGAGCTACGGGTGGCCAACGAGGAGCTGGAAGAGCAGAGCCGCAGCCTGATGCAGTCGCAGACGCATCTGGAACAGCAGCAGGCCGAGCTGGAGCAGAGCAACGTGCAGCTGGAAGAGCGCACCCACGAGCTGGAGGCGCAGAAGCAGGCGCTGCTGGTCGCGCAGGGGCAGCTGGTGCGCAACAGCAATGAACTGGCCGCCACCTCGCGCTACAAGTCCGAGTTCCTGGCCAACATGTCGCACGAGCTGCGCACCCCGCTCAACAGTTCGTTGATCCTGGCCAAGCTGCTGGCCGACAACAAGGACGGCTCGCTCAGCGACGAGCAGGTCAAGTACGCCCGCGCCATCCTGTCGTCGAACAACGACCTGCTGGCGCTGATCAACGACATCCTGGACCTGTCGCGCATCGAAGCAGGGCACGTCGAACTGGCCGACGAAGTGGTGGTGGTCGACAGCGTGCTGCAGCGACTGCGCGAAACCTTCGAGCCGATGGCGCGGCAGAAGGGCCTGACGCTGCAGATCGAGTCCGATGGCCTGGCCCCCAGCCAGCTGGTGGCCGACAACCAGCGCCTGCAGCAGATCCTGAAGAACCTGCTGGCCAATGCGGTCAAGTTCACCGAGCACGGCAAGGTGAGCCTGCACGTTCGCAGCGGCGGCAATGGCCGGATCCGATTCGAAGTGGCCGACAGCGGCATCGGCATTGCACGCGACCAGCTGCAGCTGATCTTCGAAGCGTTCCGCCAGGCCGATGGCAGCACCCGTCGCCGTTACGGCGGCACCGGCCTGGGCCTGTCGATTTCGCGTGACCTTGCGGTGCGCATGGGCGGTGACATCCAGGTGGACAGCGAGCCGGGCCGCGGCAGCTGCTTCATTCTCGAACTGCCGCTGCAGGGCGCGCCGGCAGCCGAGGCCGCCGCAGGCGCCGCAGCGCCGGTGCCCGTGCAGCCGGTACCCGCCCCCCCCGTGGCACCAGCCCCCCTTGCCCAGCGGTCCAGTGCCGCGCCGGTGGCAGCGGTGGCCGATGACCGTGGCCGCCGCCACCATGCGGGACGCTTGATCCTGGCCGTGGAGGACGATGCGGTCTTCGCCGAAGCCCTGGTGACGCTGGCGCACGAGCTTGATTTCGACTGCGTGGTGGCCACCACGGCCGAAGAGGCGCTGGCGCTGGCGGCGGACCTGCGTCCCAACGGCATCCTGCTGGACATCGGCCTGCCCGACGTCTCGGGCCTGACCGTGCTTGAACGGCTCAAGCGCAACCCCGACACCCGGCACATTCCGGTGCATGTGGTCTCGGGCATGGACCGCGGCCAGGTGGCACGCGAACTGGGCGCGATCGGCTTTGCGATCAAGCCGACCACGCGCGAGCGCCTGGTGGCTGCCATCGAACAGCTTGAACAGACCAGCCAGCGCGACGTGCGGCGCCTGCTGATCGTGGAGGACGACAACGATCTGCGCCGCAACCTGGAACTGCTGCTGGGCCGCGATCAGCTGCAGATCGCTGCTGTCGGTACGCTTGCCGCAGCGGTGGAGCAGCTGAGCACGGTCACCTTCGACTGCATGGTGATGGACCTGTCGCTGCCCGACGGCAGTGGCTACGACCTGCTCGAGCACATGGCAGGCAACGATGATGTCGGCTTCCCGCCGGTCATCGTCTATACCGGCCGTGCCCTCAGCCGCGAAGAAGAGCAGCGCCTGCGCCGCTACTCCAAGAGCATCATCATCAAGGGTGCACGCTCGCCCGAGCGCCTGCTCGACGAGGTGACGCTGTTCCTGCACAGCGTGGAGGCCAACCTGCCCAGCGACCAGCAGCGCCTGCTGCGCGAAGCGCGCCGCCGCGACACCGTGCTCGACGGACGCACCGTGCTGCTGGCCGAGGACGACGTGCGCAACATCTTCGCGCTGTCCAGCGTGCTGGAGCCGCTGGGGGTGACGCTGGAGATCGCCCGCAATGGCCAGGAGGCCGTCGACCGCCTGGCCCAGCGCGAGGTGGACCTGGTGCTGATGGACATCATGATGCCGGAGAAGGATGGCCTGCAGGCGATGCGCGAGATCCGCGCGCAGCGCCACCTGCAGGACCTGCCGATCATCGCGCTGACCGCCAAGGCCATGCCCGATGACCGTGAACGCTGCCTGCAGGCCGGTGCCAACGACTACATCGCCAAGCCCATCGACGTGGACAAGCTGGTATCGCTGTGCCGGGTCTGGTGCTCGCGGCAATGAACGAGCAGGCGCTGTTCGACCTGGAGCTGAAGGTGCTGCTGGAGGCGCTGTACCAGCGCTACCACTACGACTTCCGCAGCTATGCGGTGTCCTCGCTGCGCCGTCGCGTCAGCCAGGCTATGCAGCGCTACGAGTGCGAGCGCCTGTCGGACCTGCAGCATCGGCTGCTGCACGAGCCAGAGCTGTTCGCCCAGGCGATGCAGTTCTTCACCGTGCAGGTTTCGGAGATGTTCCGTGACCCGGAGTATTTCCGGCAGATGCGCGAACAGGTGGTACCGGTGCTGCGCACCTATCCCTCGGTGAAGCTGTGGGTGGCCGGCTGCAGTACCGGCGAGGAAGTGTGGTCGCTGGCGATCCTGCTGCACGAGGAAGGCCTGCTTGAGCGCAGCATCGTCTACGCCACCGACATCAACCCCGCGGCACTGGCCACGGCTGAGGCCGGCGCCTACGGCATCGACCGCCTGGCCCAGTTCAGCCGGAACTACCTCGCCGCCGGCGGCACCGCGTCACTGTCGGACTATTACAGCACCGCTTACGACGGCGCGGTCTTCGACCGCCAGCTGCGCCGCAACGTGGTGTTTGCCGACCACAGCCTGGCCACCGACACGGTGTTTTCGGAAGTGCACCTGGTGTCTTGCCGCAACGTGCTGATCTATTTCAACCGCGACCTGCAGGATCGGGCGGTGGGCCTGTTCCGCGAAGCCCTGGTGCATCGCGGCTTCCTCGGCCTGGGCAGCAAGGAGTCGCTGCAGTTCGGTCGCCATCACGATGCCTTCGAAGCCTGTTCGCGGGAGCACCGCCTGTACCGGAAGGTGGCCTGATGGCGGCGATGTCCCACCCTGACGTGGTGGTGATCGGCGCATCGGCCGGTGGCGTGGCCGCCCTGCAGATCGTGCTGGGTGCGTTGCCGGCCACCCTGCCGGTGCCGGTGCTGGTGGTGCTGCACCTGCCGCGCGACCGTTCCAGCCGCATCGCCGAGGTGCTGGCGCCGTACTGCACGTTGGTCCTGCGCGAAGCGGAGGACAAGCAGCCCCTGCAGGCCGGAACGGTGACGTTCGCGCCGCCGGACTACCACCTGCTGGTGGAGGACACGCAGGCCATCGCACTTTCGATGGACGAACCGGTGCTGTTCTCGCGGCCGGCCATCGATCCGCTGTTCGAATCGGCCGCAGCCGCGTTCGGCACGGGTGTGCTGGCGATCCTGCTGACCGGTGCCAGCAGCGATGGCAGTGATGGCGTGGCCGCCGTGCGCGCCGCTGGCGGCCAGGCCTGGTTGCAATGCCCCGAGGAGGCCGAGGCATCGATGATGCCGGCCTCTGCCCTGCAGCATGCCGGCGCCGACGCCGTGCTGCCCCTTGAACTGATGTGCCGCCGCCTGAAGGAGTTGTTTGCATGAACCTGCTGCCGCCGGACCCTGCCCAGTCGCAGGCGCCGGTCAACCTGCTGATCGTCGACGACGTGCCGCAGAACCTGGTGGCCATGCAGGCGCTGCTGCGCCGCGAGGGCGTCAACCTGTTGCTGGCGGACTCTGGCGCGCAGGCGCTGGAGCTGCTGCTGGAGCATGAGGTAGCGCTGGCGCTGCTGGACGTGCACATGCCGGAGATTGACGGTTTCATGCTGGCCGAGCTGATGCGCGGCTCGCAGCGCAGCCGGGATGTGCCGATCATCTTCCTGACCGCCTCGCCGGATGATCCGTTGCGGGTGTTCAAGGGCTACGAGACCGGCGCGGTGGATTTCCTGCACAAGCCGGTTGCACCGCAGGTGATCCTCAGCAAGGTCAATGTGTTCATCGAGCTCTACCAGCAGCGGCAGCTGCTGAAGGCGCGCAACGAAGCGCTGGAGCGCGCGTTGAAGCTCAACGAGACCATGGCCGCGGTGCTGACCCACGACCTGCGCACGCCGCTGTCGGCCATCCTGCTGTGTGCCGACAAGCTGTCGCTGGAACTGCCGGACGACAATGCCGGTGCGCAGCAGACACTGAGCTACCTGGAGGCCAGCACGCTGCGGATGGCACGCATGGTCGAGCAGCTGCTGGACTTCTCGCGGATCCGCAGCGGTGGCCTGCGCCTGCAGAGCAGCGTCTGTGACCTGGCCGAGGTGACGCGTGCGGTGCTGGTCGAGGCCGGTGCCGGCCATCGAACCGACCGTATCGCGCTGGATGTCCGTGGCGATTCGACGCTGCAGGGCGACATGGATCGCCTTGGTCAGATCGTCGCCAACCTGGTCGGCAACGCACTCACCCATGGCGCCGACGCGACGGTGCAGGTGCAGGTCGATGGTGGCGATGCACGGGTGGTCGCGCTGCGCGTACGCAACACCGGCCATGTCGATGAGGCGTTGCTGCCGCGCCTGTTCGAACCCTTCAAGGCCAGCTTCCACCAGAGCAACGGGCTCGGGCTGGGGCTGTACATCGTTGACCAGTTCGTGCGTGCCCATGGTGGCCAGTTGAGCGCGCGCAATGAGGCAGGGCACGTGGTGTTCGAGGCGCTGCTGCCTCGTCGATCCGATTTGCGCAGTCCGGCGGTTTCCTGAATTCTTCAGCTGGCGCGTGAGCGAACTGAGACGGGCTCGTCCGCAACTGCTACCGTGGCACCACTCTTGCAAAGGAAGCTCCATGCCACTGCGTGCCATCGCCTATGTCAGCCAGGCCAAGCCGGATCTGTCTGCCGCACGTCTGCAGACGCTGGTCGAGGATGCCTCGCGCTTCAACAAGATGGCAGGGGTGACGGGTGTGCTGCTGCATGACGGCGAACGCTTCCTGCAGTACATCGAAGGCCCGCCTGATGGCATCGATTCGGTCTATGAGCGCATCCTGCAGGCCGGCAGCCATGTCGACATCGTCGAGCTGGCGCGTGGCCGGCTGGGCCAGCGCCAGTTTCCGTACTGGGCAATGCGCGGGCTGCCGGTCGACGCCGCGCTGCTGCGTCAGCTTTCCGCAGGCGACTGGTCGGGATTCGCCCGCTCGGTAAACGGTGACAGCGTCGTGCTTACGGCAGTGGATCTGTTGGCCGAGGTCGTGCGGCCGGTACTCAGCGCGGGCTGACCGCTAACGCTGCGGGACGCAGTACGCCGCGTGCAAGGCCTGCAGCACTCCCAGCGCCGGACCCTCCAGCAGCCGATAGTGCAGTGCCTGTGCCTGCCGCCGCGTTGCCACCACATCCAGATTGCGCAGCACGGCCAGATGCTGTGACAGCGCCGATGCGCTCAGGCCAGTCAGGGCCTGCAGTTCCGGCACCGGTGCTTCGCCTTCCACCAGGCGACACAACACGCGCAGTCGCGCCGGGTGTGCCAGCGATTTCAGCAGGGCAGCCGCTTGTGCGGCATGCGTAGCCATCGCGGCACTGTCGGTGGTGATGCTGGGCACGGCTTGACTCGGTAGTTCAGGAAAATCTAATTTAGAGAAATCTAAATTGAAGGGCAAGCCGATGCGCGCGATGCAGAGGGGCAGGGCATGAACCTGCCATGGGCGGCAATTGCAGGCGGCGGCCTGATCGGTGCGTCGGCGGTGCTGCTGCTGGCCACGCTCGGTCGGGTGGCGGGCATCAGCGGTATCGCTGCCGGCGCCGCTGCCGCGCCGCGCGGTGATCGTGGTTGGCGCTGGGCTTTCCTGCTCGGACTGATGTCGGCGGCGGCAGCGGTGTTGAGCTGGCAGGCGGGTGCAGGACAACCACCACGCGCCTTGCTGCGCGACGCGCTGCCGGCCTGGCAATTGATCGCTGCCGGTGTCCTGGTGGGCCTGGGTACGCGGCTGGGCAACGGCTGCACCAGCGGCCACGGTGTCTGTGGCCTCGCCCGTGGATCGCGGCGATCGCTGGTGGCGGTGCTGGTGTTCATGGCCTGCGCGATGCTCACCACGTTCCTGCTACGTCACGGCGGAGGCCTGGCATGAGCCGCAGGTTGTGGGCGGCAGGTGTGGCCGGCGGCCTGTTCGGTGCCGGCCTCGCGCTGGCCGGCATGACCGATCCGCGTCGCGTGCTGGGGTTCCTTGATGTGGCTGGCGACTTCGATCCCACGCTGGCCTGGGTGCTGGCGTCGGCGCTGCTGGTCAGCGCACTGGGTCAATTCTGGCTGCGGCGGCGGCAGCGGCCATGGTGCGCCGAACGTTTCGAGCTGCCGACGGCGCAGGCTGTCGACACGCGGTTGCTGCTGGGTGCGGCGCTGTTCGGTATCGGCTGGGGCTGGGTCGGCTATTGCCCGGGGCCCGCGCTGGCCGCGTTGGCGGTGGGCGCGCGCGAAGCCCTGTGGTTCGTGCCAGCGATGGCTGCCGGTTTCTGGCTGCATGATCGCTGGCTGCGCTGAGGCTTCACGTTCGTCTCACCGTTGCGGGGTTCAGATCACCTTTCCCGGGGAACGGAGGACGACATGGCACGGATGAAATGGAAAGGCGGCGCGTTGCTGGCGGCGGCACTGGCGACGGCGGCAATGCCGGCGATGGCCTGCACGCGCGCGGTGTATCTGGGCGACAACGGCGATGTCATCACCGCCCGCTCGATGGACTGGAAAGTGGACGTGGCCACCAATCTCTACGTGTTGCCGCGTGGCATTGCGCGCACCGGAAAGGCGGGGCCTGGGTCGATCGCCTGGACTGCACGCTACGGCAGCGTGGTGGCCACCGGCTATGACATTTCCACCACCGATGGCATGAACGAGAAGGGCCTGGTCGCCAACCTGCTGTGGCTGGTCGAGTCGGAGTACCCGGCCCAGCGCAGCGGCAAGCCCGGCCTGTCCATCTCGTTGTGGGCGCAGTACGTGCTGGATAATTTCGCGACGGTGGAAGAGGCGGTGACTGCGCTGCAGCGCGAACCGTACTCGATCGTCACCGACAAGGTGCCGGGCGAGGACCGCCAGGCGACGCTGCATCTGTCGCTGTCCGACGCCACGGGTGACAGCGCGATCGTCGAATACATCGGCGGGCGCCAGGTGATCCACCATGATCGGCGCTATCAGGTGATGACCAATTCGCCGGTCTTCGACCAGCAGCTGGCATTGAACAGCTACTGGCAGCAGATCGGTGGCACGGTGATGCTGCCGGGCACCAACCGTTCGGCCGACCGCTTCGCGCGGGCCTCCTTCTACATCAACGCGATTCCGAAAGCGGAAGATCCGGTGGAGGCGCTGGCCAGTGTGTTCAGCGTGATCCGCAACGTGTCGGTACCGTTCGGCATCACCACGCCGGGCGAGCCCAACATCTCGTCCACCCGCTGGCGTACGGTCGCCGACCACAAGCGGCGCCTGTATTTCTTCGAGTCGGCACTGACGCCCAACACCTTCTGGGTCGACCTGACCAAGGTCGATTTCGGCGGAAAGGTGCTCAAGCTCGATCTCGGCCGTGACCAGCGCAATACCTTCGCCGGCGATGCACTGGGCCATTTCGTACCCAGCGCACCGTTCACCTTCCTCGGCGTCGACGGCTAGTTCGACGCCTGGCTGGAGGCCGGGTAGACCGCCTGGATCGTGCAGGCGCCGCGGCGGGTGAAGCGGGGCAGCGGCGCCACCGCGTCGCTGCGCTCGTCGAAGCTGGCGAAATCGGCCGTAACCACGCGGTCGCCGGGGTTGCCGCAGATCAGGCCGTTCTGCATGCCGGATTGGAAGCTCAATTCCGGCGAGCGGTCCAGCTGGAGGCAGTGGCTGCCCAGTTCAACACGGTAAAAGCGATGGCCGCCGCTACGCAGCGGGTTGGTTTCCACCAGCATGCCCTGCGTGTCGGACGACCAGCCGCGCACATTGCGGGTGGCGAAGCAGTACGAGGCCGAGCCGCCGAAGCCGCGACGGACGTCCTTGCGTTGGCGGATCGTCAGGGCGGGCAGGGTGGCCGTGCGCAGGCTGTCGCTGTCGCGGGCCACGCTGGCATAGTCGCGGGCCTGGACCGGGGTGACTGCACTGACGGCACAGCTGTGGCCATCGACCACAACGCGCTCGCTGGGACGACCGCAGGCCCAGCCGGCGGGTGCTTCCAGCTTCAACGTGGTGGCTGCGCGGACGCCGGGGCAATCCTCGGCGAAGTCGATGCGATAGGCTTGGCCGGAGGCGGCACGCAGCGCGATCGAGCGCGGTGATGCCTGCTCCACTTCCTGGACGCCGACAGCGTCCATGCAGTGCGGGGCCGGTGGCATGCGTTCCTGTGCCGAAGCCGTGGCGGTGAGCACCAGCGCGAGGCTGGCGGCCAGTACCATGGATGCGTGCCTGTAAGTCATGTCCTGCACTCCCTGCGTTGGATGACGGGCCGACTATAGCAGCGGTTTGCACGGCAAGTGTTACACGCGCAGACTGCTCGGATGGGCGCCATCTTCCATCTACGGCACTACGGTCAGGCCACCGGCCTGGATCGCCACGGCTATGCGCAGTGGGTGCTGCCGCTGCAGGGTGAGCTGCAGTTCGAGATGGAGGGCAGGGGCGGCCGTCTTGACCTGCTGCAGGGCGCATTCGTGGCGGCCGGCGAGGCGCACGACCAGATGGCCGACGGCCCCAATGGTTTCGTGATTGTCGACTGCGGGCCGGGCGTGCTCGATGACGCGACCCAGGAGCACCTGTGCCGGCAGCGCTGGCTGCATCTCCCGCTGTCGCTGCGGCAGCGGCTTGCCCAGGTGCAGACGGGCCGGCCTGTGCCAGCGCTGCTGCCGGAACTGCTGCGGGTCTTCGCGCCTGCCGGTAGTGGTGCGCGCCTGCAGGGCCTGTGCGCTGCGGTCGAGGCGATACCGGGGCAGGCATGGTCGGTAGCGCGCATGGCTGCCTTTGTCGGCATCAGCGAAAGCCGCCTGCATGCGGTGTTCCGGAGTGAGTTCGGGCTCAGCCCGCAGGCGTGGCTCAGTGCCAGCCGCCTGCGCTGGGCCAAGCACCAGTTGCGGGTCAGCCCGGCATCGATCAGCGATATCGCACTGGCCGCAGGGTATTCCGAGCAGAGTGCACTGACCCGTGCGCTGCGCCGCGAATGCGGGCAGACGCCGGCGGCATGGCGGCGAGCCACACCCAACACTGCGGAAGCGAACCGGCAGTAGCCTCGGTCAAGACCGGTCGGCAAGGGGCCGCTTACACTGCGCGGCCCGTTCTTGCTGTGAACCTGCAATGCGCAACAACCCGATTGCCCTGGGCATCGCCAATGGCATCGCCGCCGGTGCGCTGTGGGGCGTGGTCTTCCTCGCGCCCGCCGTGTTGAGCACGTTCAATGCCCTGCAGCTTTCCGCCGGCCGCTATCTGGTTTATGGCCTGATCGCCGTGGTCCTGCTGCTGCCGCGCTGGAAGCGGCTGGCGCCGAAGCTCGGTCGCGCCGAGTGGATCGGCCTGTTGTGGCTCAGCCTGGCCGGCAACCTGGTGTACTTCCTGCTGTTGGCCACGGCGGTGCAGTGGGCCGGTGGCGCCGCTGCTTCGTTGATTGTCGGCCTGATTCCGGTCGTGGTCACCCTGGTGGGCGTGCGCGAGCAGGGTGCGGTGCCGTTGAAGCAGCTGCTGCCGGCGCTGGCGCTGTGCGTGCTCGGCGTAGCGATGGTCGGCTGGGAGGCGCTGATGTCCGAGCATCTGGGCACGCCTTGGCGGCAACGCCTGATCGGCCTGCTGTGCGCGTTCGGTGCGTTGTTCTCGTGGGCGCTGTATTCCATCGGCAACAGCCGCTGGCTGTCGCGGCGGCCCGACCTTTCCAGCCACGACTGGTCACTGCTGACCGGCGTCACCACCGGCGGGTTGTCGCTGCTGCTGGTGCCGATGGCGTTCAGTGGACACAACCAGGCGCATACGGCTGCGCAATGGGGTGGGTTCTGGGCCATCAGCGCCAGCGTGGCGGTGGTCGCCTCGATCCTCGGCAATGCGTTCTGGAACCGGGCCAGTCGCCTGCTGCCGCTGACCCTGACCGGGCAGATGATCGTGTTCGAGACCCTGTTCGCGCTGCTGTACGCCTTCGCCTGGCAGCGGCGCTGGCCCAGCCTGCTGGAACTGCTGGCGATCGTGCTGCTGGTGGGCGGGGTGCTGTTGTGCGCGCATGCGCATCGCACGCCGCGCGCAATCACCGAACATGTCGGCTGAATCGACGCATTGAGGGCGACGATCACCTGTTGGTCTCAGTTGCAACCAAATGCCGGCACGTTGGCCGATGATCGCTGCATGGAAATATTGCGCCGCAACACTTGACAGCGGCCATCGCGGCGGTGTTTTCTGTAGGCCATGGTCCTTGATGCCGCCAACGCCCGCCTGATCGCCCCCGCTACCGCGGGCCGTTCGACTGCGCCGGTCGCCATCACCACCACCATTACCACCACCACCGCCACCACTGCCCTGGTGCGGCCCGTCGTCTTCGTGTAACTCCCGAAAACAACGGCCCCGCACCATCCAGGTGACGGGGAAACTCGACCACCTGCATGCGACGGGGCCTCCAACCGAGGTCTGCATGTCTTCCATCGCTCCCGCCCATTCGCCTGCCGCGTCCGCATTGGCCGCGCCGTCCACTGTCGTGCACAAGTTCGGCGGCACCTCGGTGGCCGACGCCGAGCGCTATCGCCATGTCGCCGGCCTGCTGCTGGCCCGCCCCGAGTCGTTGCAGGTCAGCGTGGTCTCGGCCATGAAGGGGGTTACCGATGCGCTGATTGAACTGGCGCACCTGGCAGCCCAGGGCGATGCCGGCTGGCAGGAGGCGTGGCATGCGCTGCGCGCGCGGCATCGGGGTGCCGCGGTAGCGCTGCTGGGTGAGCAGGTGGGCGATACCGTGGACTGGATCGATGCACGCTTCGACCAGTTGGCCGAGGTGCTGGCCGCGCTGGCGGTGATCGGCGAACTGCCACGCGAGGTGCTCGACCGCGTGCAGGGCCTGGGCGAAGTGTTCTCCGCACAGTTGCTTGGTACCCACCTGCGCGCGCTGGGCGAGGACTGCGCGGTGCTGGATGCACGCGATGTGCTGGTGGTCGGCCACGGCGAACTGGGCGTGGATGTCGACTGGGATGCCAGTGCCGGCCGCCTTGCCGCGTGGCGGCTGCGGCACCCGCAGTCGCGCGTGGTCGCCACCGGTTTCGTCGCCCGCGACCGCCAGGACCGCGTCACCACGCTGGGCCGCAACGGCAGTGACTACTCCGGCGCGATCTTCGCCGCACTGCTCGCCGCCGATGAACTGCATATCTGGACCGACGTCGACGGCGTGCTGTCGGCCGACCCGCGGCTGGTGCCGGAGGCCGTGCAGCTGCACGCGCTGAGCTACGACGAGGCCTGCGAGCTGGCCTATTTCGGGGCGAAAGTGGTGCATCCGCAGACGATGTCACCGGCGATCCGGCTGGGCCTGCCGATCTTCATCCGCAATACCTTCCAGCCCAGCCATCCGGGTACGCGGATCAGCGCCGAGCGCTCGCCACGTGGCCCGGTGAAAGGGCTGACGCTGAGCACGGATCTGGCCCTGCTGAACCTGGAAGGCACCGGCCTGATCGGCGTGCCGGGTACCGCCGAACGGGTGTTCGCCGCGCTGCGCCAGGCACAGGTCTCGGTGGTGATGATCTCGCAGGGCTCTTCCGAACATTCGATCTGCTGTGTTGTCCGCGCAGGCGAAGCGGCGCGTGGTCGCGATGCCGTGGTGCAGGCGTTCTCGCACGAGCTGGCCGCCGGCCAGGTGCAGCGCGTGCAGGTCAGCGAGGGCGTCAGCGTGCTGGCCGCCGTGGGCGATGGCATGGCAGGCCAGCCGGGTGTGGCTGCACGGCTGTTCGAATCGCTGGGCCGGGCGCAGGTGAACATCCTGGCGATCGCGCAGGGGTCCTCCGAACGCAACATCTCGGTGGCGGTGGCAAGCGCCGACGCGACCCGCGCGCTGCGTGCCGCGCATGCCGGGTTCTGGCTGTCGCCGCAGACGTTCGCGGTGGGGGTGATCGGTCCGGGCAATGTTGGCGCTGCGCTGCTGGACCAGCTGCTGGCGGCGCGCCCGCAGTTGCTGGCCAAGGCCAATGTCGATCTGCGCCTGCGCGCGCTTGCGTCACGCTCGCGCATGCGCCTGGAGGCCGATGGCCTGCATGAAGACTGGCGCCAGGCGCTGCAGGACGCCGGCCAGGCCAGCGATCTGGACCACTTCACCGAGCACCTGCTGGCCGCGCATCTGCCGCATGCGGTGGTGATCGACTGCAGTGGCAGTGCAGAGGTTGCCGAGCGCTATGAAGGCTGGCTGGCCGCCGGCATCCATGTGGTGACCCCGAACAAGCAGGCTGGCGCCGGTCCGCTGGCACGCTACCAGCGCATCCGCGCGGCGGCGGCGGCCAGTGGTGCGCGCTTCCGCTACGAGGCCACGGTGGGTGCCGGCCTGCCGGTGATCACCACGCTGCGTGACTTGGTGGATACCGGAGACGAAGTGCTGGCGATCGAAGGCATCTTCTCCGGCACGCTGGCCTGGCTGTTCAATCGTTTTGACGGCAGCCAGCCGTTCTCGGCACTGGTCGCGCAGGCGCGCTCGATGGGCTACACCGAGCCGGATCCGCGCGACGACCTGTCCGGCGTGGATGTTGCGCGCAAGCTGGTGATCCTGGCCCGCGAGGCCGGTCACGCGCTCAGCCTGGAGCAGGTGCAGGTGGAGAGCCTGGTGCCGGCGTTGCTGCGCGAAGGAAGCGTGGGCGATTTCATGGCCCGCCTGGGTGCCTCCGATGAGGCGCTGCTGGCCCGGCTGCACGATGCCCGCCAGCGCGGTGCGGTGCTGCGCTATGTCGCGCGGCTGGGGCCGGATGGCGCGTCGGTCGGGCTGCAGGAGCTGCCGGCCGACCACGCGTTCGCCAACCTGCGGCTGACCGACAACGTGGTGCAGTTCCGTACCCGCCGCTACTGCGACAACCCGCTGGTGGTGCAGGGCCCGGGCGCGGGCCCGGAAGTCACCGCTGCCGGCGTGTTCGCCGATCTGCTGCGGGTGGCGGCCGGCGAAGGAGCGCGGCTGTGATCGCACGCGCTTTCGCACCCGCATCGGTGGCCAACGTGGCGGTCGGCTTCGACATCCTCGGCCACGCCATCGCCGGTATCGGCGATACGGTGAGCGTCCGCCGCATCGACGAACCATTGGTGCGCATCGATGCGATCCGTGGCAGTGCGGTCGAACTGCCGCTGGATGCACCAGGCAATACAGCAGGGGCCGCGCTGATCGCACTGCGTGCAGCGCTGGGGCTGGGCTTCGGTTTCGCCATCGAGATCGACAAGGGCATTCCGTTCGGCTCCGGCATGGGCGGATCGGCGGCCTCCTGCGTGGCCGCGCTGGTGGCAGCCAATGCAGTGCTGGACATGCCGCTGCCGCGCGAGGCGCTGTATCCGTTCGCACTGGATGGCGAAGCCGTGGCCAGCGGTGGCCGCCATGGTGACAACGTCGGCCCGCTGCTGCTGGGCGGCGTGGCGCTGTGCACGGCTGATCGCTTGGTGCCGATTCCGGTACCGGCCAGCTGGCACAGCCTGCTGGTGCATCCGCATGCGGTGCTGGAGACCCGGCGGGCACGACAGGCGCTGCAGGGCAGCTATGCGCTGGGCGAATTCGTCGCGCAGAGTGCCCACCTGGCGCTGGTGTTGAGCGGTTGCCATCGCAGCGATGCCTCGCTGGTGCGCGCCGGCCTGCGCGATGTGCTGGTGGAACCGCGGCGGGCGGGCCTGATCGTGGGCTTCGACGCGGCACGCGATGCTGCACTGGCCGCCGGCGCGATGGGCGCGGGCATTTCCGGCGCTGGGCCCAGCGTCTTTGCCTGGTTTGAAGATGCCGACCGGGCGCGCGCGGCAGCGCAGCCGGTGCGTGCGGCGTTTGCCGCTGCCGGCTTCGACAGTGATGCCTGGATCTCGCCGCTGGATGCACCCGGAGCCTGCTTGTGCTGAATCCTTCCTCCCTACCGGATATCGACCTCATGCAATTCGTTTCGACCCGCGGCCAGTCGCCGGCCGTTGGACTCAGTGCGGCCATCGCTGCCGGTCTCGCCCCCGATGGTGGCCTGTACGTACCGGAGGTGCTGCCGGCGCCGCGCGCGCTGCAGGCCGGTACGAGCCTGGCCGATACCGCCGCTGACCTGCTGGCGCCGTTCTTCTCGGGCGATGTGCTGGCCGAGGCCTTGCCATCGATCTGCCGTGAGGCCTTCGATTTCCCCGTGCCATTGCGCGCGCTGCGCAACAGCGGTGACCATGTGCTGGAGCTGTTCCATGGGCCGACGGCGGCGTTCAAGGATATCGGCGCGCGCTTCCTCGCCGGTGTGCTGTCGCGGCTGCAGACCGGCAAGGGCCGCGATCTGACCATCGTCGTGGCCACCTCCGGTGACACCGGTGCAGCCGTAGCGGCGGCCTTCCATCGGCAGCCCGGTGTACGCGTGGTGGTGCTGTATCCCGATGGGCGGGTGTCGCCGCGACAGGCGCACCAGCTCGGCTGCTTTGGCGACAACATCCAGGCGCTGCGGGTGGCCGGTTCGTTCGATGATTGCCAGGCGATGGTGAAGCAGGCGCTGGCCGACCGCGATCTGCAGGCACAGGTGCCGCTGAGCTCCGCCAACAGCATCAGCCTGGGCCGGCTGCTGCCGCAGATGAGCTATTACGCGCATGCAGCGCTGAGCCATCATGCGCAGCATCAGCGGCGCTTGAACCTGGTGGTGCCGACCGGCAACCTCGGCAATGCGATGGCGGCAGTGCTGGCGCGCGCGCTGGGCGTGCCGATCGGGCAGATCGTGCTGGCCACCAACGCCAACGCGGTGCTGCCGCGCTATTTCAGTGGCGATCCGTACCAGCCAGCGGCCAGCATTGCGACCGTGGCCAACGCCATGGATGTCGGCGCGCCCAGCAACTTCGAGCGGCTGCGCTGGCTGTACCAGGGCGACGATGCCGAGCTGCGGGCGGCGTTCCGCGCCTTCGCAGTGGATGACGTGACCATCCGCGCGACCATCGCCAGCGCCCATGCCAGCGACGGTGAACTGTTCTGCCCGCACACGGCCACGGCGGTGAAGGTGCTGCAGGATCTGCGCGCCGGTGGCGCCAAGGGTGACTGGGCGGTGGTTGCTACCGCGCACCCGGCCAAGTTCGAGGCGGTGGTGGAACCGTTGATCGGCGAAGCAGTGGCGGTGCCGCCGGCCTTGGATGCATTGCTGCAGCGTCCGGCACATGCCGAACCATTGGCGGCGGACTACGCGGCATTGCGTGAGGTGTTGTTGCGTTGATGGAGGCGCCTGCGTGGTTGCCGGCCAGCG